>NZ_WBKS01000121.1:0-18713 GCF_008868145.1 Micromonospora sp. AMSO1212t | reverse complement strand
GAGGAGTTCGGCTACCAGCTCGTCGTCCTCCATGGCGCCTGTGGGGTGGAAACCCAGAGACGTGTAGAGGGCGCCGGCGGGCTTGTTGTCAGGGTGGTAGCTCAGGCGGATCGGCTGGCCCGCCTCGGCGAGCCAGTCCGCGAGCGTCCGTACGGTGGCGCGGCCCAGGCCCCGGCCCTGCTCGGCGGCGTCGATCACCATGCCGCCGATCCAGCGCGACTCGTCGTCGTCCACGCCCCACATCACGTGTCCGACGACCGTCTCGTCGGCGTACACCGCGAGCGAGTTCCAGACGTCCGAGCGCTCGGTGAGAAGCAGGTAGCGGGCGGCCAGTGCGGCCACGAAGGCACGCTGGTCGTCGTGCGGCGCGACGTCCGCCACCGCCCGCCAGTTGTCGTCGTCCACCGGGCGCAGCGTCACCCGGCGGCCGGTGCGGTCGGAGTGTCCAGAATCGATCATGAAAGCAGCCTAGGTCTGCGCCACCGACCAGGCAAAACGGTTTCCCGCAGCAGGCCGGGGCGCGGTGCGCGGCACCCGCTGCGGGTCAGTCGAGCAGGGCGTCCAGGCCGACGGTCAGACCGGGCCGGCGACCCACCTCCCGGACCGCGAGCAGCACGCCGGGCATGAACGACACCCGGTCGTACGAGTCGTGCCGGATGGTGAGCGTCTCACCGGTGGTGCCGAACAGCACCTCCTGATGGGCGACCAGGCCGGTGGCGCGTACCGCGTGCACGCGTACCCCGTCGATGTCGGCACCGCGGGCGCCGGCCACCTCGTCACGGGTGGCGTCCGGCGCGGGCCCGAGGCCGGCGTCGGCGCGGGCGGCGGCGATCAGCCGGGCGGTGTGGGTGGCGGTGCCGCTCGGCGCGTCCAGCTTGCGCGGGTGGTGCTGCTCGATGATCTCGACGGACTCGAAGTGCCGGGCGGCGCGCGCCGCGAACTGCATCATCAGCACCGCGCCGATGCCGAAGTTGGGGGCGATCACCACGCCCACGCCGGGCCGCCCGGACAACCACTCGCGCACCTGGGCGAGCCGCTGCTCGGTGAAGCCGGTGGTGCCGACCACCGCGTGCACGCCGTTCTCGACGCACCAGCGCAGGTTGTCCATGACCGCGTCGGGGGTGGTGAAGTCGACGACCACCCCGGCGCCCGCCTGCGCCACCGCGTCCAGGTCGTCGCCCTGGTCGACGGCCGCGACCAGCTCCAGGTCGGAGGCGGAGTCGACCGCCTTGCAGACCTCCATGCCCATCCGGCCCCGGGCGCCCAGCACGCCGACCCGGGCCACCGCGTTCTGCTGCTCAGTCACGGGCCACAACCTATCCCAGCCCGCACGACGCGGTCCGGCGGACCGCACCGCCGCCCGGCATCCGGCGGACCGGGCCGTCGCTCAACGGTCGACGGTGAAGCTGCCCTCGTCGAACGGGCCGACGACGGCAAGCGACATCGGCCGGCCGAGCAGCTCGGCGGCGAGCGCGTTCACGTCCGCGAGCGTCACCGCGTCCACCCGCGCCAGCAGGTCGTCCACCGGCATCAGGTTGCCGTAGAGCAGCTCCCCCTTGGCGAGCCGGCTCATCCGCGAGCCGGTGTCCTCCAGCCCGAGCACGAACGAGCCCTTGCTCATCCCCTTGCCCCGGGCCAGCTCCGCCTCGGTGATCCCCTCGGCGGCCACCCGCGCCAGCTCGGCGCGGGTCAGGTCCAGCACCTCGTCCACCTTGCCCGGCGCGCAACCCGCGTAGACGGCGAACACGCCGCTGTCGGCGTACTGGCTGGCGTAGGAGTAGACCGAGTACGCCAGCCCGCGCTGCTCCCGGATCTCCTGGAACAGCCGGCTGGACATGCCGCCGCCGAGCACGTTGTTCAGCACGCCGAGGGCGAACCGCCGGTCGTCGGTGCGGTCGATGCCCGGGCAGCCGAGGATGACGTGCGCCTGCTCGGTCTCCTTCGGCTCGACCAGCGTGGTGGCCGGCTTGGTGCGTACCGTCGGGGTGGCCCGGCGGTGCGGCGCCGGCGACGCCGGGTCGGTGTCCAGCGGGGTGCCGCGCAGCGCCTGCCGGACCAGCCTGACCACGGCGGCGTGGTCGAGGTTCCCGGCGGCGGCGATCACGATCTGCGGCGCCGTGTAGCGGCGGCGGTAGAAGCCCTGGATCTGCCGGCGGGTCATCGGCGTGACCGTCTCCTCCGTGCCGGAGATGAGCCGGCCCAGCGGGTGGTCGCCGTAGACGGCGCGGGCGAACAGGTCGTGCACCTCGTCGCCGGGCTCGTCGTCGTGCATGGCGATCTCTTCGAGGATGACGCCGCGTTCGGTCTCCACGTCGGGGGCGGCCAGCACCGAGTCGGCGACCAGGTCGCACATGACGTCGATGGCGAGCGGCAGGTCCTCGTCCAGCACCCGCGCGTAGTAGCAGGTGTATTCCTTCGTGGTGAAGGCGTTGGTCTCGCCGCCCACGGCCTCGATCTGCGCCGAGATCTCCAACGCGCTGCGCTTGTTGGTGCCCTTGAACAGCAGGTGCTCCAGGAAGTGCGCGGCACCGGCCTGCGAGCCGGTCTCGTCGCGCGAGCCGACAGCCACCCAGATGCCGAACGACACGCTGCGCATCGCCGGGATCGCCTCGGTGAGCACCCGCAGCCCGCTGGGGAGCACGGTACGGCGGACGGTGCCGCCGAGCGGGTCGTCGCTGAGCGTCCGGGTGACCGCGCGGGCCGCCGCACCGGGTCCGGTCGGCGCCACCCCCCGTCCCGTCGAGGCGACTGACGAACTCACGAGAACCTGCTCTCCGGATGACGAGGAACGGCGGGACGTACGACGGCTCCAGCTCGCGCACGCGACCTGGAGCCGTGGGCCGGCCCGGGTGACGCGGACGTCACCCGGGCCGGTCGGTTGATCAGCTGTGCCGGGTCCGGCGACGCGGACGGGACTCGCCGCCGCCCTCGCCACCCTCGGAACGGCGCTCGCCACCCTCGGAACGGCGCTCGCCACCCTCGGAACGGCGCTCGCCACCCCGGTCACCGCGGTCACGCGGGCCGCGGTCGCCGCCGCGGTCCCGGCCGCCCGAGGGACGCTCGCCACCGGCGGCCTCACCGGCGGCCGGCGCCTCGGCGCCCTCCGGACGGATCTTGTCCAGGTAGATCTTGCCGCGGGCGTCGATGTCCGCGATTTCCACCTCGACCTTGTCGCCGACGTTGAGGTAGTCCTCGACCTTGTCGACCCGCTTGCCGTCGCCCACCTTGGAGATGTGCAGCAGGCCGTCGCGGCCCGGCAGCAGCGAGATGAAGGCGCCGAACGCGGCGGTCTTCACGACGGTGCCGAGGAACCGCTCGCCCGTCTTCGGCAGGGTCGGGTTGGCGATCCCGTTGATCCGCTCGACCGCCGCCTGGGCGGCCGGGCCGTTCGTCGCGCCGACGTAGATGGTGCCGTCGTCCTCGATGGAGATCTCGGCGCCGGTCTCGTCCTGGATCGCGTTGATGGTCTGACCCTTCGGGCCGATCACCATGCCGATCTTGTCGACCGGGATCTTGACGGTGGTCACCCGCGGCGCGTAGTCCGACATCTCGGCCGGCGCCTCGATGGCCCGCTGCATCACGTCGAGGATGGTCTGCCGGGCCTCGTGCGCCTGCTGGAGCGCGGCGGCCAGCACGTCCGACGGGATGCCGTCCAGCTTGGTGTCGAGCTGGAGCGCGGTGACGAAGTCCCGGGTGCCGGCGACCTTGAAGTCCATGTCGCCGAACGCGTCCTCGGCGCCGAGGATGTCGGTGAGCGTCACGTACTGGGTCTTGCCGTCGACCTCGTCGGAGATGAGGCCCATGGCGATGCCGGCGACCGGCGCCTTCAGCGGCACACCGGCCGAGAGCAGGCCCAGCGTCGAGGCGCAGACCGAACCCATCGAGGTGGAGCCGTTGGAGCCGAGCGCCTCGGAGACCTGCCGGATGGCGTAGGGGAACTCCTCGCGCGAGGGCAGCACCGGAATCAGCGCCCGCTCGGCGAGCGCGCCGTGGCCGATCTCGCGCCGCTTCGGCGAGCCGACCCGGCCGGTCTCACCGGTCGAGTACGGCGGGAAGTTGTAGTTGTGCATGTAGCGCTTGCGGTTCTCCGGGGACAGCGTGTCCACCATCTGCTCCATGCGCAGCATGTTCAGCGTGGTGACGCCCAGGATCTGGGTCTCGCCGCGCTCGAACAGCGCCGAGCCGTGCACCCGCGGCAGCACGCCGACCTCGGCGGTCAGCGGACGGATGTCACGCGGGCCGCGGCCGTCGATGCGGACCTGCTCGCGCAGCACCCGGTTGCGGACCTCGGACTTGGTCAGCGAACGGAACGCGGCGGAGAGCTCCTTCTCCCGGCCCTCGAAGCGGCCGGTCAGCTGCTCGGCGACCTTGGCCTTGATGCGGTCCAGGGCCTCCTCGCGGTCGGCCTTGCCGGCGATCTTCAGCGCCTCGGCGACGTCGGCGCGGGCCACGTCGGCCACCGCGTCGTACACGTCGTCCTGGTAGTCCAGGAAGATCGGGAACTCGGCGACCGGCTTGGCGGCCACCTCGGCCAGCTCGCTCTGCGCCCGGCACAGCTCACGGATGGCCGGCTTGGCGGCCTCCAGGCCGCTGGCCACGATCTCCTCGGTCGGCGCGGTGGCGCCGCCCGAGATCAGGGCCACGGCGTTCGGGGTGGCCTCGGCCTCGACCATCATGATCGCGACCTCGCCGTCGGCCAGGGTGCGGCCGGCCACGACCATGTCGAAGGTGGCCCGCTCCAGCTCCTCCAGCGTCGGGAAGGCGACCCACTGGCCGTCGACGTTCGCGACCCGGGTCGCGCCGATCGGGCCGGAGAACGGCAGGCCGGAGAGCTTGGTCGACATCGACGCGGCGTTGATCGCCACCACGTCGTACGGGTGCTGCGGGTCGAGCGCCAGGACGGTCTCGACGACCTGGACCTCGTTGCGCAGGCCCTTCACGAACGACGGGCGCAGCGGCCGGTCGATCAGCCGGCAGGTGAGGATGGCGTCCTCGCTGGGCCGGCCCTCGCGGCGGAAGAACGAGCCGGGGATCCGGCCCGCGGCGTACATCCGCTCCTCGACGTCCACCGTCAGCGGGAAGAAGTCGAACGACTCGCGCGGCTGCTTGCCGGCCGTGGTCGCGGAGAGGACGACCGTCTCGCCGAGCTGGGCGACGACGGAGCCGGCGGCCTGGCGGGCCAGGCGGCCGGTGGAGAAGGTGATCTCGCGGGTGCCGAAGGCCCCGTTGTCGATCACCGCGGTGCGGGATTCGGTGCCGAGGTTGGTCTCGGTCATGTGCTGTGGTGCTCCTTCGCGTCGTCGGCCGACGACACGGGAACTGCTCAGGCGGCCGGTCTTCGATCGAAGCGCCCGGGGAGGCCGGCGTCGTGCCGGGGTTCCCGGGGGCCACTACCGGAGACCGGTGCTGACCGGCTCCCTCTTCGGGTGTCGCGCGGCCGGGTTCTTCGGTGGTACTGCAACGGGGGAGCAGCCAGGCGGCCACTCCCCCGTCAGGTCATCGGCGCAGGCCGAGCCGCTCGATGAGCGACCGGTAGCGGTTGATGTCCTTCTTCTGGACGTAGTTCAGCAGCCGGCGGCGCCGGCCGACCAGCAGCAGCAGCCCACGGCGGCTGTGGTGGTCGTGCTTGTGCACCTTCAGGTGCTCGGTGAGCTCAGCGATCCGCTTGGTCAGGACCGCGACCTGCACCTCGGGCGAGCCGGTGTCGCCCTCGGCGGTCGCGTACTCCTGGCGGATCTTGGCCTTGGCTTCCTGGTCGAGCGCCATGTTCTCCCTGTTTCGTGGGTCATTCGATGAGGTCCGGAGCGGTCGTGGTGACCGGTGCAACGGACCGGTTCCTCGCACCCGCGGCGTCGTGCAGGCACGCGAGGCCCCCGTCGGTCAGCCGACGTCTCCGTCAGCCTACCAGCCCTCGGGCCGGACGGCCGGTCAAGGTGGCCCCGAGCGGGTCAGAGCACCGCCCGGCGGGTGCGCTCCACGTCCTCGGCCATCTGGGCCACCAGCGGTTCGATCGCGTCGTATGTCCGCTGCTCACGCAGGTGCGCCACGAAGTCCAGGGCCAGCCGCTCGCCGTACAGGTCGCCGCTGAAGTCCAGCGCGTACGCCTCCACCCGCCGCTCCCGGCCGGAGAACGTCGGGTTGGTGCCGATCGACACGGCCGCCGCCAGCGGTTCGCCGTCGCGGCGCACCAGACGGGCCGCGTAGACACCGTCGGCCGGCACCGCCGCGTACCTGTGGGTCAGCAGGTTGGCGGTGGGGTAACCCAGCTCACGCCCACGCTGGTCGCCGCGGACCACCACGCCCTCGACCCGGTGCGGACGGCCGAGCGCCGCGGCCGCCGCGCCCACGTCGCCCGCGTCGACGCAGGACCGGATGTACGTGGAGGAGAAGACGGTCCCCGCCTCGGCGACCAGCGGCGCCCCCTCGACCGCGAAACCGAAGGTACGGCCCAGCCGCTCCAGCAGCGGCACGTCACCCGCGGCCCGGTGCCCGAAGCGGAAGTTGTCGCCGACCACCACCAGCGCGGCGTGCAGGTGCGCGACCAGGACGTCGTGCACGAACGCCTCGGGTGGCAGCCGGGAGAACTCGACTGTGAACGGCACCACGCAGAGCACGTCCACGCCGAGCGCCTCGATCAGCTCGGCCTTGCGCGCCGGCTCGGTCAGTACCGCCGGGTGCGAGCCGGGTCGCACCACCTCGGCCGGGTGCGGGTCGAACGTCACCACCACCGACTTGACGCCCAGCTCCCGGGCGCGCGCCACGGCGTGACCGATGGTGGCCTGGTGCCCCCGGTGCACGCCGTCGAAGACGCCGATCGTGACCACCGAGCGTCCCCAGCCGCCGGGTGCCGCCTCGTACCCCCGCCACCGCTGCATGCCGTTCCTCCCCCTGTCCGCCCGCGCGCCGTTCAGGCCGGGGCGAGCACGATCTCCGCGCGGGCCCGACCGTCCCGCTCGCTGACGATAGCGATCAGCCCGCCCGCCGGGTCGAAGACGGCGTACGGCCCGGTGATGCCGGCCGGGGCCAGCGGCCCGCCGTGGGACAGCACCCGGGTCTCGTCGGCGGTGGCGTCCCGGCGCGGGAAGAACCGCGCGGCGGCGGCGTCCAGCGGCAGGTTCACCACGTCCGGCGCGCGCTCCTCGAGCTGGTCGAGCGTGGCCGCCTCGGCCAGCGTGAACCCGCCCACAGCGGTCCGGCGCAGCGCGGTGAGGTGACCGCCGACGCCGAGGGCGGCGCCCGCGTCGCGGGCCAGCGCCCGGATGTACGTCCCGGACGAGCAGGTCACGTCCACGTCGACGTCGACCACGTCCGGGGCGTCCCGGCGGATCGCCAGCACGTCCAGCCGCGACACGGTGACCCGGCGGGCGGGCAGTTCGACGGTCTCGCCGTCGCGGACCCGCTTGTACGCCCGCTGGCCGTTGATCTTGATGGCGCTCACCGCGCTCGGCACCTGGTCGATCTCGCCGGTCAGGGCGGCCAGCGCGGCGCGTACTCCGTCGTCGGTGACCGCGCCGGCCGGGGTGGTCGCGACCACCTCGCCCTCGGCGTCGTCGGTGACGGTGGTCTGCCCCAGCCGGATCGTCGCGGCGTAGCTCTTGCCGGCGCCGATCACGTACGTGAGCAGCCGGGTCGCCCGGCCCACCCCGATCACCAGGACGCCGGTGGCCATCGGGTCGAGCGTGCCGCCGTGGCCCACGCGGCGGGTACGCGCCAGCCGCCGGATGCGGGCCACGACGTCGTGCGACGTCATGCCGCCGGGCTTGTCGACCACGATCAGACCGTCTGTGCTCACGACCGCCAAGCCTGCCAGACGGCGCTGATCGGCCCTGCGGGGGATACCGCCCAGCTTCGGCGGGGTGTCAAGATCGTGCGCCCCCGACCCGTCTGCCCGGGAAGTCCGATGACCGATCACCGCTCCGCCCCCGCCCCCTACCCCACCGGCCACTCGCCGGAGGACGAGCTGGGACGGGTACCCGAGTGGCTGCGCCGGCCCGCGCCCGAGGTGGAGCCGGGCCGCGGCGACCGCCTGCGGATCGCGCTCGGCGGGCACTCCGGCAAGCTGCTCGGCGGCGTGGTCGTGCTGGCGCTGCTCGCGTTCTTCGGGCTCGTCGGGGGCCTCGGTTACCAGGGCTTCCAGCGCTGGCGCGAGCCGGCTGCCGAGCACCCGACGGTCGGTCTGCCGATCGGTGAGCAGGCGTCCTCGTCGGCCTCGCCGCCACCGGCCGCCGGTCCGTTCGACAGCACCCCGGCGGCCGGGTTCCCGGAGGGTGCGGCGGGGATCGCGCTGCCCCGGGCCAAGCGGACCGGCCCGTTCACCGAGAAGCAGGTGGCCGACACGCTGGCCAAGGTACGCAAGGCGCTGATCACCGCCCGGCTCGACCGCACGTTCTTCACCGCGAAGGACCCGGAGCGGCTTGTCCGCCAGTTCGCCCCGGACGCGCGGGCCGGCGTGCGCGACGACTTCCCCACCGGCGAGGCGGGCACCTACGCGACCCGGCTCGCTCCCGGGGCCCGGCTCACCGACGACCAGCCCCGGGTCAAGGGCCGAATCAGCTACCGGGCGACGAAGGACCGGGACGGCATCCGCATCCTGGAGGTGACCACGAACTTCGTCTGGGCGTACGCGTTCCCCACCACCAGCCCCACCCCGGGCGACGGCGTCCTGGTGGTCCACGACACGGTGAAGTGGAGCACCCCGCACCCGGCCGACGTGACCACCGCCTCCGCCGGGCTGTGGATCGAGCGTGCCGACTCGTACACCTCCAACATCGACTGCGCCGCGCTGGACAAGGGCCTGCTCGCGCTCGGCAAGCCCTCGTTCGGCGGGCCGGCCGACCCGGACCCGGACGCGGTCTTCGACCCGGACAAGACCGTCGACCTGCCGGACACCTGCTGACCGGCCCGCCACGCCACCCCGCCTCACGACCGGAGCCGCCGATGAGCGACGTCCCGCCCGGACCGCCGCCCCACCGCGCCCGGGTCGACCTGCCGGACTGGATGCGCAATCCGGAACCGCCCCGCCGCACCCTGGGCCGCCGCCTGTCCGGCCTGGTCGACGGGATACCGGCGCTGGCGGCGGCCCGCCGCCGGATGTGGACCTGGCAGGGACGGACCCGGTTCGGGGAGCGGCACCCGGCCCTCGCCGCGATCGGGTCCTTCGTGTTCGTCCTGGTGACCGCGACGCTGCTGATCGTCGGCATGTTCTACCTCGCGTGGGCGATCCGGCAGGGGCGGATCTGACCGGCACGGAACGGGACAGCGGGATCGGCGGCCGGGTGCAATGATCATGCGCCCCCTGCCCTGCACCCCCTCTGGAATGCCGCATGAGCACCGAACCCGGGACCACCGGACCCGAGCCGGATCCCTACGCCGTCGCCTCCCGGGGCGAGGAGATCCGGCTGCCGGGCTGGATGACCGGCGCGGACGCGGACATCCCGCTGACCCGTGCCGAGCGCTTCCGCATGGTCTGGTCCCGGCAGCGCGGCAAGCGCCACGTCGCCTTCGTGGTGGTGCTCGCCCTGGTGCTGATCGGCGGCACGGCCGTGCTCGGCCGGGTCACCGTCGACCGCGTACGGTCCGGCACCGCCGCCGCGGCCTCGGCCGAGGCCAGCCCGTCTCCGGCTCCGCTCAGCCAGGTGGGCGAGCCGCGCGACCTGTTCGTGGGCACCGCCGGTGCGGACTTCGCGGTGGGTGAGGGCGGGATCGTCCTGCCGCCGGCCAAGGCGCAGCCGCCGTTCACCGCCCGCGAGGTGGCCGCGGCGCTGACCCAGGTCCGGGCCGCGCTGGTCCAGGCCCGGCTCGGCCTTCCCATGCGCGTGGGTGACGCGGAGCCGTTCCTGGCGCTGCTGGCGCCGGACTCCCGCACCCAGTTGCGTCGGCACTTCGACGACCAGTCGTTCGTGCACTACGCCACCCGGATCGACTCCCAGGCCGACGTGGACGAGATCCGGGTCCGGGGCGAGATGAGCTACGAGGTGTTCACCGCCGAGCACGGCGAACCCAGCCTGCGGATCACCACCAAGTACGTCTGGATGTACGCGTTCGACATCCCGCGGACGACGCCGGGCCCGGCGGGGATCGCCAGCATCCGCGACCAGGTGGTCTGGGAAATCTTCCAGCCCGAGGATCTGCCGGCGACGCAACGCGGCCTCTGGCTGATCTCCGCGAAGTCGAGCACGAACAACGTCAACTGTTCCCGGCTGGAGGAGGGCTTCTTCACGGTCGAGCCGTGGATGGGCGGTCCCGGTTCGTTCAAGCCCTGCTGACCGGCGTCAGCGGACCGCGCCGACCACCGCCCACGCGCCCGAGCGCATCCGCAGCAGCAGGCCGACCAGCCGCAGCACCACGAACAGCATCAGCCCGGCCCAGATCCCGCCCAGCCCGAGGTCGAGCCCGTAGGCCAGCCAGATCGCCGGCAGGAACCCGCCGAACGCGCACACGATGGTGAGGTTGCGCAGGTAGCGCACGTCGCCCGCGCCGATCAGCACCCCGTCGAGCGCGAACACCACGCCGCCGATCGGCTGGAGCGCGACGAACCAGGGCCAGGCCGTCATGGCCTGCTCGCGTACCTGCGGATCGGAGCTGAACCACGACGGCACCACGCCGGCGCCGGCGGCGATCAGCACCGCGAAGGCCACGCCGCACAGGCCGCCGAGCAGCGCGACGCGGCGGGCCAGGAACCGCGCGCCGGCCGCGTCGCCGGCGCCGAGCGCGGCGCCGACCAGCGACTGCGCGGCGATGGCCAGCGCGTCGAGCACCAGCGCCGTGAAGAACCACAGCTGTACGGCGATCTGGTGCGCGCCGACCGCGGCGGCGCCGAAGCGGGCCGCGACGGCCGTCGCGGACAGGAAGCTGGCCTGGAACGCGACGCCCCGCACGAGCAGGTCCCGGCTGAGCACGAGCTGCTGCCCGATCACCCGGGGCCGGGGCCGCAGCGAGACCCGCTCACGCACGAGCGCCGCCGCGAACAGCACCCCGGAAAGCGTCTGCGCGATCGCGTTCGCCACCGCGGAGCCGACCAGGCCGAGTCCGGCCGGATAGACCAGCAGCGGGCAGAGCAGCGCGGAGAGCAGGTTCGGGCCGAGCACGAACAGCAGTGGGCGGCGGGTGTCCTGGATGCCGCGTAGCCAGCCGTTGCCGGCGGCGGCGAGCAGCAGGCCGGGCGCGCCGAGCGCCGCGATCCGCAGCCATCCGGCGGCGGCGTCGGCCACCTCGCCGGGGCCGCCGACGAGGGTACGCGCCAGCGCGCCGCCGCCGATGCCGATGGCGACCGCCACCAGCACTCCGGTGGCGAGCGCGAGCCAGGACGCCTGGACGCCCTCGGCCACCGCGGCGGCCCGGTCCCCCGCCCCGAACCGGCGGGCCGAGCGGCCCGTGGTGCCGTACGCGACGACGGTACCGACCCAGGCGGTGAGCGTCATGACCGTGCCGCCGACGGCCAGCGCGGCCAGCGGCACCCGGCCGAGATGACCGACCACCGCGGTGTCGACCAGGACGTAGAGCGGCTCGGCGGCCAGCACCACGAGGGCGGGCAGCGCGAGCGTGGCGATCCGCCGCGGCGAGGCGGTGACGGCGGGGGCGGCAGTGGTGCTCATCGCCGCCGATCCTGGCACGCTCTCGGTAAGGCCCGCAAGGCAGGGGGCTACTTACTTACGTCGGCCAGGAACCGGGCCGTGTCACGGTGCCCGCGCAGACGGCGCACCGGCAGCCCGGGGGCGTGCTCGGACAGCGCGGCCAGCACCCGGGGCCGGGAGTCGCGGGGGTAACGCCAGACGTGGGGCAGGAAGTCGAGATCGAGCCGCTCCGGGCAGCCCTCGGGCCGGTCGGGGCGGGTCGCGGCACGATGTGCCCACCGGCGGCGGACGATCCGGACCAGGCAGCGCGGCCGGGAGGTGTCGCAGAGCACCAGCAGGTCGGCGCGGGGCAGCCGCAGGTCGAGCGTGCTCGCGTAGTTGCCGTCCATCACCCAGGCCGGGCGGGCGGCGAGCGCTGCCACCTCGGCGCGGAAGTCAGCCGGGGCGGAGGCGGTCCAGCCGGGGCGCCAGTAGTGCCGGTCGAGGTGGATCAGGGGAAGGTTGAGTCGCCGGGCCAGTTCACCGGCGAGCGTGCTCTTGCCGGCGCCTGAGCTGCCGACCACGAGGATGCGTCGCACCGGACGACGGTAGCGGCGTGCGGGGCGGCGATGCGCCCCGGGCGGCGGTGACGTCGGCGTCGGGCCGGGGTGTGGTCCTCGGGCCCGGCCGGCGTCACCGCCGGACGGCGTACGTCACTGACGGGTGTCCATCGAGGTCTGCAGCGCGCGGCGCATCTGCTCGCGCGCCTCGTCGGTGGTGGTCTCGGTCTGCGGCTTGCGCTTGCTGGGCATGTGAGGTCCTTCCAGGGTGCGGACCACCGGGACGTGGCGGTCCTACGGGCGCCCGGCGCTCCGGATCGGCGCGACAGCGAATCGCGCCGCGACCGGAAGTCGTCGGCGGCTGAGCGCCCGGCAGCGGTCCGGGATCACCGGAGCGGCTCGCCTGGCAGCGGGAGCCCGGGTCGGTCTGACCCTGGAGGGAGGCGAGGCCGGGTGCGGCACCACCGCCCGTGACCAGCGCCGCGAAGCGCCGGTCCCGCACCCAAATTAACGTTCACTTTCCAGATGCTGCCCACTGTTCCCGAAATGCGGAAAGATCAACGTCGTCGTCCCGGCCCGGCGAGGCGGTCAGCGGGCCAGGAAGTGCCAGCCCAGCCACCACCAGAAACCGAACAGACCGATCCGCCCGACCGGCACCGGGCCCACCTCGTACCGCATCACGAAGGCGCAGACATCGGCCAGCGACGGGATCCGCGACCCCTCCCGGCGCGCCGCCCACTCGACGACGGCGAACAGCACGATCGAGACTCCGAACCCGCCGATCGCCAGTGCCCGCATCATCGGCGCACCAGTCCCCAGAACGTGGACAGCCACGCGAACCAGGCCGCCGAGCGGGCCAGGTTGTCCTCCAGCAGCGGATCGGCCAGCCGGGAGAAGGTGGGGAAGTCGTCCCCCGCCGCCATCACGAAGGTCGCCCCCTCGAAGACCCCGAAGACTGTCACCGGGACCAGCCACCAGAGCGCGACCGACGGCAGCCGGCGCGGCGCCGGACGCCGGGGCACCCGGTTGCTCAGGCCGACCCAGATCAACCCCCCGCCGGTGGTGAGGATGTAGAGGTTGGCCGCGGTCGAGAAGGACGGAAGTTGACCGCCGACCAGAGAGAGGCAGATCAGCACCGGCACGGAGACGACCGGCCGGTCCCAGGCCCGGGGCGCCTCGACGGTGAGCTCACGGGGATGATCCATCACCCGATTGTCCCCAGCGTCACGTACGGCGGAAAGGCTGGCACGCCTCGTAATCGCTGGAAAAGCCGCCGATCAGGTCACAGCATCGATCGTCGCCGCACCTCGGCGCGGCGGAAATTTCGGCGCAATTCCGCTTCTAAGGGGCTACCAGCGTCGCGGTGGCGAGTTCGGCGCGGATCCGTCCGACCAGCTCGTCGAGCGCGCCCCGCCCGGTGAATCCGGCCGCGAACCGGTGCCCGCCACCGCCCAGCGCCACCGCCACCGCGCTCACGTCCACCGCGCCCTTGCTGCGCAGCGACACCGCCCACTCGGCCTCACCGGCCTGCTTGACCACGCAGCTCACGTCCGCCTCCTCGGTGCACCGGACCGAGTCGATCAGCGCCTCCAGCACGTACGCCGGCTGGTCGTGGCGGACCAGGTCGTCGCGGGTCGCGTACGTCCAGACGAGGCCGTGCCCGGCAGCGGCCGCCGGTTCCAGCGTGGCCCGGCCGAGCACCTCCCCGAAGAGACGGACCGCGCCGAACGGGCGGGTGTCGAAGATCCGCCGGGAGATGTCCCCGGGCCGGATGCCGGTGGCGACCAGGCGCGCGGCCATCTCGTGCACGGCCGGGGTGGTCGCCTCGAAACGGAACGAGCCGGTGTCGGTGGTGAGTGCGACGTACAGCCCGGTCGCCATCTCCGCGTCCAGCGTCACGCCGAGCCGGTCCAGCAGCTCCAGCGCGACCACGGAGGTGGCGGCGGCATGCGGGGCGACCAGGCTGATCCGGCCGAACCCGCTGTTCGAGGCGTGGTGATCGAGCACGAGCGACATGCCGGCCGTGTCCAGCCGGTCGACCAGGTCACCCAGCCGGGACTCGCTCGCCGCGTCGAAGCAGATCACCAGGTCCGGAGCCCGATACGCGTCGTCCTGCGGCACCAGCAGGTCCACCCCGGGCATCCACCGGAACGGCTCGGGCACCTCCGGCGGGCCGGGGAAGGTGGCCTGGAGATCGCGTACGCCGAGCCGGCGCAGGCCCAGCCCGAAGCCGAGCATGCTGCCCAGCGCGTCCCCGTCCGGGTTCACGTGGCAGATCAGCAGCACCCGCGCGTCGGTGGGGAGATCGCGTACCGCCGCGACGGCGGCCGCCCATTCGGTCTCGGTGGGCCCGGCCGGCGCGCCACCCGCGGCGGCCTCGGTCACCGGCGGTCGCCGGCGCGCGGCTCGTCGTCGCCCTCGTCGTCGCCCTCGTCCTCGGCCGAGGCGTCGTCGGCGTCCTCGTCGTCCTCCTCGACCCGGTACGGCTGGGCCTCGCCCGCGTACGAGGCCTGGGCGGCCAGCCGCTGCACCTCTGCGTCGGCGGTACGCGCGGCGGCCAGCAGGTCGTCGATGTGCTTGACCTGGTCCTGCACGTCGTCCAGGACGAAGGTGAGCGTCGGTGAGTGCCGCAGCCCGAGCGCCTTGCCGACGGTGCTGCGCAGCATCCCCTTGGCGCTTTCCAGCGCGGCGGCGGTGCTCGCCTGGGCCGCCGCGTCGCCGAGCACCGTGTAGAAGACGGTGGCGTCGCGCAGGTCGGCGGTGATCCGGGCGTCGGTGATCGTGATCATGCCGAGCCGGGGGTCCTTGATCTGGCTGCGCACCACCGACGCGACGAGTTCCCGGATGCGCTCCGCGTGCCGGCGAACCTTTGCCTGATCCGTCATGTCCCCCACCTCCGGGATCACCTTTACCCACGACGACGCCGGATCCCCGTGCGATCCGGCGTCGTCGGCCGGAGACGGCGGGCGCGTGGGCGCCGCCGGGTCCGACCGCCCAACGCTGAAGAACACTACCCGCGCCCGGCCGGCGCCCGCGCGGCACGGCCGGAGTGCCGCGCCGTCAGTCGTCCGCGCCGTGCAGGCGGCGGCGCACCGACAGCAGCTCGGTCTCCGGGCGGGCGGCGATCAGCCGCTCGCAGGAGTCGAGCACCTCGCGGACGTGAGCCGGCTCGGCGGCCACCACGGCCACCCCGATCTCCGCCCGGCCGTGCAGGTCCAGCGCCCCCACCTCGGCGGCGGAGACCTCGAACTTGCGCAGCGCGGCGACGATCGGCCGGACGTAGGACCGCTTGGCCTTCAGGGACCGGGAGTCACCCGGGAGCAACAGGTCGAACAGCGCGGTTCCGGTATACACGGCGAGCAACGGTACGCCGGGCGGCGCACCCCGGCACGCGATTAAGGCGCGACCGCCACCAGCACGTCCCGCTCGATCGCCTGGTCGACCCGGTGTGCGAAGTCACCGAAGCCGGGGCCGTCGAGCACCCGCAGCCCGGCGTCGGCCAGCACCGCCTCCGCCTGCGCCCGCGGCGCCACGTGCGTGTTCCAGGACAGCCCGAGCGCGCCACCCGGGCGCAGCAGCTCCCGCCACACCGGCACGGCGGCGGTGAGCAGCTCCAGCGGGCTGCGGGACAACCCCTGACCGGTACGGCTGCCGTGCGCCACCCCGTACGGCGCGTCGGTGACGATCACGTCGGCGCAGCGGGCGCGCAACGCCTCGCGGGCCCGGGTGGTGTCGGTGTTCAGCACTGTGATCCGCTGCGTGGCGCCGGCCCGGTGCTCGTCCCGCGACGGTGCGACGACGGCCTCGAACCGGCGGGCGACCAGCTTGCGGTCCCGGCGCACCGACGTCGACTCGGCGGTGTGCTTGAGCCGCTTGCGGCGCAGCCAGGTACGCAGGAACGCCGCGTACGCCTCCACGTCCTGACTGTCACGCTCGATGCCGATGCCGTCGTAGCCGTACATCAGCGCCTGGTTGAGCGTGGTGCCCCGGCCGCAGAGCGGGTCCAGCACCACCACCGGCCCGTCCAGCATCCGCGGCGCGGCGGCGGAGGCGAGCACAGTGACGTTGAGCAGCAGCCGGGTGAACTGCTCGTTGGTCTTACCGGCGTACTTGGGAATGGTGATCAGGTCGGAGTCGTACCGGGCCAGCGGACACAGCGGCACCGGCCGGAGCAGGTCCTCGCCCACCCGCTCGAACAGCGCGTACGCCGCCGACAGGTTCGCCAGGTGAGCCAGGTCCCGCCCGCCCAGCCCGGGTCCGTCCGTGGTGAACGTCAGGTACTCCACCCCGCCGATCCGGGTCACCTCCGCGTCGGCCGGTACGACGTCGAGCACGCCGGACCCGGCGAACACGGCCAGTTCGGCACGCGCAAGCCGGGCCGCCGCGTCGGCGTAGACGCGGTTGGCGGAGGGGGCGAGGAGCAGCGCATACCGGATCACGCCGGAGATTGTCGCAGCCTGCGGAAACGGCGACGGCCGGGGCCCGAAGGCCCCGGCCGCCGGCCGGTCGTACGCGTGGTTCTCAAGCGCGCGGCTTCTCGCGCATCTCGAACGTCTCGATGACGTCGCCGACCTGGACGTTGTTGTAGCCGCCCAGCGTCAGACCACACTCGAAGCCCTCGCGGACCTCGGTCGCGTCGTCCTTGAACCGCTTCAAGGAGCTGATCGTGAGGTTGTCCGCCACGACCGCCCCGTCCCGCAGCAGCCGCGCCTTGGCGTTGCGGCGGATGAGGCCGGACCGGACGATACAGCCGGAGATGTTGCCGATCTTGGACGAGCGGAAGACGTCGCGGATCTCCGCGGTGCCCAGCTCGACCTCCTCGTACTCCGGCTTGAGCAGGCCCTTGAGCGCGGCGTCGATCTCCTCGATGGCCTGGTAGATGACGGTGTAGTACCGGATCTCCACGCCCTCGCGGTCGGCCATCTCGCGGACCTTGTTCGAGGCCCGCACGTTGAAGCCGATGATCGTGACCGCCTCGGACGAGGCGCTCGCGAGCATGACGTCGCTCTCGGTGATCGCGCCCACGCCCCGGTGGATGATCCGAAGCTGGACCTCCTCCGGGATGTCGAGGTTGAACAGCGCGTCCTCGAGCGCCTCCACGGAACCGGAGACGTCGCCCTTGAGCACCAGGTTGAGCGAGGTCTTCTCGCCCTCCTTGAGCTGCTCCATGAGCGTCTCGAGAGTGGCCCGGCCACGGGAGTTGGCGAACGACGCCGCCCGCCTCCGCGCCTGACGCTGCTCGGCGATCTGCCGCACGGTGCGGTCGTCCTCGGCGGCCAGGAAGGTGTCACCCGCACCCGGCACCGTGGTCAGACCCAGCACCATGACCGGACGCGCCGGACCGGCCGAATCGACCGGCTTGCCGTTCTCGTCCAGCATGGCCCGCACGCGGCCGTGCGCCCCACCGGCGACGATCGAGTCACCGGCACGCAGGGTGCCCTTCTGCACCAGCACGGTCGCCACCGCGCCACGGCCCTTGTCCAGGTGCGCCTCGATCGCGACACCCTGCGCCGGCCCGTCGATCGGAGCGGTCAGCTCCAGCGACGCGTCGGCGGTCAGCAGCACGGCCTCGAGCAGTTCCTCGATGCCGATGCCGGGCTTGGCCGCCACGTTGACGAACATGGTGTCGCCGCCGTACTCCTCGGCGACCAGGCCGTACTCGGTCAGCTGCTGGCGGACCTTGTCCGGGTTCGCCTCGGGCTTGTCGACCTTGTTGACCGCGACCACGATCGGCACGTCCGCCGCCTTGGCGTGGTTGAGCGCCTCGATGGTCTGCGGCATGACGCCGTCGTCGGCCGCGACCACCAGGATCACGATGTCCGTGACCTGGGCACCACGGGCACGCATGGCGGTGAACGCCTCGTGACCCGGGGTGTCGATGAACGTCACCGCGCGGTCCTCGCCCTCGTGCGGGACGTGGACCTGGTAGGCGCCGATGTGCTGGGTGATGCCACCCGCCTCGCCGGCCACCACGTTCGCCTTGCGGATCGCGTCGAGCAGCTTGGTCTTACCGTGGTCGACGTGACCCATGACGGTCACCACCGGCGCACGGCTGACCAGGCGGTCCGCCGCGACCTCGGCGTCGAGGTCGATGTTGAACTGCGCGAGCAGCTCGCGGTCCTCGTCCTCCGGGCTGACGATCTGCACGTCGAAGCCGAGGTGCTCACCCAGCAGCTGCAGGGTCTCGTCGGAGCACGACTGGGTCGCCGTCACCATCTCGCCCAGGTTGAACATCTCCTGGACCAGCGAACCCGGGTTGGCGTTGATCTTGTCGGCGAAGTCCGACAGCGAGGCGCCACGGGACAACCGGACGACCTGACCCTGACCGCGGGGCGCGCCCGAGGACATGGTCGGGGCCGACAGGTTGTCGAACTCCTGTCTGCGCTGCTTCTTGGACTTGCGACCGCGGGTCGGCCGGCCGCCCGGACGCCCGAAGGCACCCGCCGCGCCACCGCCACGGCCACGGCCGCCGCCGCCGGGACGGCCACCGCCGCCGACCGGACCACCCGGACGGAAACCACCGCCGGGAGCACCGCCACCGCCGCCGGGACCGCCGCGGTAGCCACCGCCACCGCCGCCGCCACCACCGGGTCCGCCGCGG
>NZ_WBKS01000120.1:0-18835 GCF_008868145.1 Micromonospora sp. AMSO1212t | reverse complement strand
CGATCTTGCGGTTTCGGCCCCTGGGATGCCGCTTTGGCGCGCCTTGTCAGGGCCGGAAGTGCAAGATCAACGCGATCGAGAGGGCTGGCAGCGTGGCGGTGCACGGCGCGGGCTCAGCTGGAAGCGGGGACGCCCAGGGGGTCGGCGAACAAGGGTGAGAAGCCCAGTTCGGCGGCGCCGATCAAGGTCGCGTCGTAGCCGAGCGCGGACACGCGCAGCCGGGCCTTGTCGCGGGAGATGGGCAGCACGTTCGCGGCGATCCGGCTGCGGACGTGACTGGCGCAGACCGGGAAGACCTCGCTGAGCGTGCCCCCGAAGATCACCACGCCGGGGTTGAACAGGTTGATCACGTTCGCCACGCCGATGCCCAGCCAGTCACCGATGTGCCGCAGCGCGTCCTGCGCGGCCGGCTCTCCGCGCACGGCGGCGGCGACCACAGCACGTACCGCCTCGCGCCCCTTCTCCTGCGCCGGGCGGCCCGCCACGTCGAGCAGCGCCCGCTCACCGACCTCGGCCTCCAGGCACCCGCGCGAGCCGCAGCCACAGGGCCGCCCCTGGTACGGGTTCACGAGCATGTGCCCGACCTCGGAGGCGTACCCGCCGTCGCCGTCGAGCAGTTCCCCGCCCACGATGATGCCGCCGCCCACGCCCACGTCACCGTGCAGGTAGACCAGGTTCTGCACCCCGACGCCGGCGCCGCGCTGATGCTCGGCCAGCGCTCCGAGGTGCGCCTCGTTGCCGACCAGGACCGGCAGGCCGAGATCCAACCGCCCGGCCAGCTCGGCGCCGAACGCCTGGTCCACCCACCCCATGTCCGGTCCGAACCGGACCATGCCGTCGCCCGGCCGGATCATCCCGCAGTAGGAGGCGCCCACGCCGACGCACACCGATCCGGGTGGCGCGGCGTGGTGCAGCGCCCGCCCGAAGTCGGCGAGCACCGAGACCACGGAGTCGAGGTCGGCCCCGGCCCGTGGCCGTTCCGCCTCCAGCCGCGCCGACACCACACCGCCGAGCCCGACGCGGGCGGCCACGAGACGGTCCACAGCGATGTCGAAGGCGATGACGTAGACGGCGTCCGAGGCCGGCCGGACCACATGCGAGGGACGTCCCGCCCGGCCGCTTCCGCCGGCCCGAACCTCCCGGACCAGGCCGGCCGCCGCGAGTTCCGCAGTGAGTGCCATGACCGTGCTGCGGTTGACGCCCATCCACCCGGCCAGCTCGACGCGGGTGACCGGTCCGGTCAGGTGGACGCGCCGCAACAGCGCGCCGAGGTTGGCTCTGCGGCTGTCCCCCTGCGCGTGCCGGTCCACTGCCAGACCTTTCAGCATCGACCACTCCGTCGGATGGCGACTGGCTCGTGGCCCGAGGATAGTTCCCGCACATCGACGGGTGCCAGCGCCCGCCGCGGGGACGGCCGCCTCAACCATCGAGGGCCCGACCGGCGTTCATTGCGGTGAGGGGGTGGGCATGTCAGAGTCGTTCCGGAAGTTCGTGGTGCAGCGGTCACCCGCGTTGTCGCGGACCGCGTACCTGCTGACCGGCGATCACCAGCTCGCCGAGGATCTGTTGCAGAGCGCGCTGGCGCGCACCTACCGCCACTGGCGGCGGATACGTGACGGGGATCCGGAGGCGTACGTACGCCGGGTCATGTACCACCAGCAGGTCTCCTGGTGGCGCCGTCGGCGGGTGGTCGAGCGGCTGGACGCGACGCCGGCCGAGCGTGGCGGCGGCGACCACAGCGAGGAGACGGCGCTGCGGCTGAGCGTGGTGGCGGCGCTGCGGCGGCTCACCGCGCGGCAGCGGGCCGTGGTGGTGCTGCGGTACTACGAGGACCTGACCGAGGCGCAGGTGGCCGAGGTGCTCGGCTGCTCGGTGGGCACCGTGAAGCGGCACGGGCACGACGCCGTACGCCGGCTCCGCGACCTGGTCCCCGAACTTCTGGAGCGGACTCCGGAGAGGAGCGAGCGATGAGCGTACGGCTGCGGGAGGCGTTGCGGGAGGCGGCGGCCGAGGTGCCCCCGTACCCGGTCCACGACCGGGCGGTGCGGACCGCGCGGCGCACGCGGTGGCGGACCGCCGCGGCGGTCACGGCGGTGCTGGCGCTGGTGGCGGCCGTGCCGCTCACGGTACGCGGGGACGGCCGGACCGCGCCGGCGGGCTCGGGCGGGGCGGCGCTGCCGGACCGGCTCGGGCTGCCGCCGTTCGGTGCGTTGCGGGCCACCGACCGGCCCGCGCTCGGCCCGGCGTCGGTGGTGTTCAGCGGGCAGGCGCGAAGGCTGACCGGCCTGTTCGACGAGAACGGCACTGTCGGCATCGTCGGGGCGGACGCGGACCGGTACCGGACGTGGACGGTGGGCTTCGAGGCGCCGGCCGGGGAGGGGGTGCTGCTCTCCCCGGACGGGCGGTTCCTCGCGGTGCCCGACGGGTCGCCCACCAGCCCCGGCGTGGACGTGATCGACCTGGCCGGGGGCACGGTCCGGCGGGTGCCCAGCCCGCGGCCGGGCAGTGTGGGGACGGGGCCGGTCGGGTGGGCTCCGGACGGGTCGGCGCTGGCGGTCGTGGACACCACACCGGCGAATCCGGAGCGAAGCTCGTACGTCAACACGCTCAGTCTGGTGCGGCTGGACACCGGCCGGGCGGTCCGCCTGCTGGAGACCACGCAGCTGCCGGGATTCGGCTCGCCGGTGGCGTTCGCCGCCGACGGGTCGCGGCTGGCCTACCAGGTCGGCACGAAGGTGCTCGTGAGCAGCCCGGACGGGCGGCAGCTCTCCTCGTTCCCGCTGCCGCCCGACACCGCGCTGGCCGGGAAGGGGGCCTGGCTGCCGGACGGCTCGCTGGCGCTGGTCGGGCACGAGGTGGCCGCCGACCGGTGGCGGCTGCGCCGGGTCGACACCGACGGCCGGGAGCTGCCCGCGCCCCCGCTGGCCGCCGTCTCGGGCGTGACGGCGATCCGGCTGCTCGGCTGGCTGCCGGACGGGACCGCATGGGTGGTCGCGTACCGGCCCGAGCCGAGCGCGCCGAGCTGGTACGCCGACGGGCTGGAGATGGACCAGCGGACCGCGTACGGCAACGTGCGGTCGATCCGGGTGCTGGGCCTGACACCCGGTGCCGCCGCTCCGGTCACGCTGCTCACCGCGCCGGACCAGGTGCTCGCCGTCGACGTGGCGGACGCGGTGGTGCACGCCGGCCGGGTCCGCGAGGCCGATCCGCCGTCGGGCCCCGGTGGCCGGGCGTGGTGGGGGGCGGGCCTCGTGGCGCTGGCGCTCGGCGGCCTGGCGGCGTACCGGTGGCTGCGCCGCGGGCATCGGTGACGCGGGTGGAACGCCACGGGTGTCTCCCGGCCCGGGAGACACCCGTGATGTTCCAGTCGTCGCGGGCTGACCGCTACTCGGCTTCGCGGACCGGGCTCTGCGGGACCACCATCACCGGCCGGTGGGCGCGGTGCAGCGTGGCCATGGCGACGCTGCCGAGCAGGATCTTGCGGACCGCGGTCCGGCCGCGCGAGCCGACCACGACCAGGCTCGCCTTGCGTTCGGTGGCGACGGCGGAGAGCGCGTCGGCCACCGCGCGGCCGGGGGCGCCGCCACCGGCGCGTACGCGCACCGTGGTCACCCCGTCGACCGTCTCCGGCGCGTCCCCCTCGTCGCCGTCGACGGCGACGAGGACGATCTCCCGCTCGGGGAAGAGGCGGCGGGCGGCGCCGAGCGCGGCCTCGGACCCGGCCGAGGCGTCCCAGCCGACCACCACCGGCCCGGCGGCGAGCGCGTCGTACTCGTCGGTCAGCAGCGGGTGCGGCACGACCAGCACGGGACGCGGGCTGTAGTGCACGGCCATGTCGGAGACGCTGCCGAGCACCGCGCGGGCGCCGCCGAGGCCCCGCGAGCCGAGCAGCAGCACGTCGGCCTGCTTCTCGTCGGCCAGTTCGGCGAGCCGGAGCCCTTCGCCGCCGTAGCTGCGGCACACGAGCGGCTCGGCGTCCCAGCCGGCGGCCCGGCCCAGCATCACGCCGACGGACGTCATCCGGTCGGCCTCCCGGCCGCCCTCACGCTCGATCGCCTCGACGAACACGTTGATGTTGCGGGTGCCGGTCCAGAGCCGCTTGCGCAGTTCCTCGCTGGCGAACGGAGGCGTCCACAGATGCCCGATCCACGCGTGCGCGCCGGGGAACAGCAGCGCGCCCGCCTCGATGGCGGCGCTAGCGGCCGGAGACCCGTCGTAACCCACCACCACTTGCCTGCCGTGCTCGTCGCTCACCGCACCAAACCTCTCTCACCGACGACATCTCACAAGATCGTATCCGGGCCCGGACCGCGTCCGAGCCGGATCATCCGCCACGGAATCATCGGTACGCTGGGCGGATGAGCACCCCGGACCTGTCGTACCTACTCGACCACACCAGCCACGTGTTGCGTACCCGGGTGGCGGCGGCGCTCGCCGAGATCGGGCTGACCGCCCGGATGCACTGCGTGCTCGCGCACGCGCTGCCCGAGGAGCGTACGCAGATCCAGCTCGCCGAGATGGGCGACATGGACAAGACGACGATGGTCGTGACGGTGGACGCGCTGGAGCAGGCCGGGCTGGCGGAACGGCGTCCGTCGCGTACCGACCGGCGGGCCCGGATCATCGCGGTCACCGACGAGGGCGCACGGATGGCCGCGCGCAGCCGGGAGATCGTCGACCGGGTGCACGCCGAGGCGCTGGCCAGCCTGCCGGACGACGAGCGGAAGGTCTTCCTGCGTGCGCTGGAGCGCCTAGCCGCCGGCCACCTGGCCACACCGGTGCAGAGCCCGAAACCGGCCCGCCGAGCCCGCCAATAGTCCCTCAATAGATTGTCTGTAACGGAACTATCCGTTACGGTCTCTCCTGTCGCACCTCTCGACAGGAGGACTCCATGTCCGCTCCCCGCTCCCGGCGGCTCGCCCTCGGCGTGCTCGCCACCAGCGCCCTGATGACCATCCTCGACGGCAGCATCGTCACCGTGGCGATGCCCGCCATCCAGCGCGACCTGCGCTTCTCCCCGGCCGGCCTGAGCTGGGTGGTCAACGCGTACCTCATCGCGTTCGGCAGCCTGCTCCTGCTCGCCGGCCGGCTCGGCGACCTGATCGGGCGCCGGGCGATGTTTCTCGGCGGCACCGCGCTGTTCACAGCCGCCTCCGTGCTGGCCGGGCTCGCGGAGAACAGCACCACGCTCGTCGCGGCCCGCTTCCTCCAGGGCGTCGGCAGCGCGGCGGCCACAGCGGTGAGTCTCGGCATCCTGGTCACGCTCTTTCCCGACGCCGCCGAGCGGGCGCGGGCGTTCGCCGTGTTCGCGTTCACCGGCGCGGCCGGGGCGGCCATCGGCCAGGTCGCCGGCGGCCTGCTCACCGACGCGCTGGGCTGGCACTGGATCTTCCTGATCAACGTGCCGATCGGCCTGGCCACGATCACGCTCGCGGTCCGCACGCTGCCCCCGGACCGGGGCCTGGGCCTGGCCGCCGGAGCCGACGTGGCGGGCGCGCTGCTGGTCACCACCGGGCTCGTGCTGGGCATCTACACGGTGGTCACGATCGAGCGGTACGGCGCGACGTCGGCGCACACGCTCGGTTTGGGCGCGCTCGCCGCCGCTCTCGTCGCCGGTTTCGTGGTCCGGCAGGCCACCGCGCGCCGCCCGCTCATGCCGTTGCGGCTCCTGCGCTCGCGCGGCGTCGCCGTGGCGAACGTGGTCCAGATCCTCACCGTCGCCGCGACGTTCGCGTTCCAGGTCCTCGTCACGCTCTACCTCCAGCAGGTGCTCGGCTACGACGCCACCCGCACCGGACTGGCGCTGCTCCCGGCCGCCGTCGTCATCGGCGCGGTGTCGCTCGGCGTCTCGGCCCGGCTCAACGCCCGCTTCGGCGAGCGGGTCGTGCTGATCGCCGGGCTCGTGCTGCTCGCCGCCATGTTCGCGCTGCTGACCCGGGTGCCGGTGGACGGCCGCTACCTGCGCGACGTGCTCCCGGTGATGCTGCTCGCCGGCGGGTTCGGGCTGGTGCTGCCGGCGCTCACCGCGCTCGCCATGTCCGCCGCCCGCGCCGAGGACGCCGGTCTCGCCTCCGGGCTGTTCAACACCACCCAGCAGCTCGGCATGGCGTTCGGCGTCGCGGTGCTGTCCACGCTGGCCGCCGCCCGGACGGCGGACCGGGTCGCGCTCGGCGACGACCGGGCCGCCGCGCTGACCAGCGGATTCCACCTGGCGTTCGCGGTCGGCGCCGGGCTGCTCGTGGTCGCCGTCGTGCTCGCGTACGCGCTGCTGCGCCCCCGCACGGCGGAGCGCGCCGACGCCCCGGCGCTCGTGGGGTGAGTCAGCCGGGGGCGCGGGCCGGATGAGTGAGGAACGGCAGCACCGCCGCCGGCAGCACCGGTGAGGCAACCACGTCGTAGTGGGTGAGCCCGGGCAGCACCGCGAGCCGGGACGCGGGACGGCCGGCGCCGTCGCCGCCCGCGTCCCGGTGGCCGCCGCCGAGCAGGCCGAAGAACTCCGCCGCGTGGCTCACCGGGATCTCGTCCGCGTCGGCGAAGACCAGCAGCACCGGCATCGGCAGCGCGGCCACCTCGGCGGACCAGTCGTAGTCCCGCCGCAGCAGTTCCCCGCTGCGCGCCCAGAGCAGGGGCCAGTCCTGCGGGCGGGGCGCGACCCGCGCGTACCGCTCGTACGACGGGGTGCCGCGCATGCGTTCGGCGACGCGCTCGTCGTGGGCGGACATCGCGGCGACCGTCTCCGGGTACCAGCCGCCCCGCCGGAACGGCGTGGAGACGAGCACCAGGCGGCGGACCAGGGCGGGGTGCTGGATCGCGGTACGCAGGGCCACCCCGCCGCCGAGCGAGTAGCCGAGCACGTCGGCCCGCGGCAGGCCGAGCCGGCGCAGCAGGCCGGCCACGTCGTCGGCCATCGACTCGTACCGCAGCGGCCGGTCCAGACCGCCGGTGCGGCCGTGGCCCCGCAGGTCGACGGCGATCAGCCGGCGGCGCGCGGCCAGCGCCTGCCGGACCGGCGCGAACGTCTCCGTCGACCCGTATCCGCCGTGCAGCAGGACCAGCGGCCTGCCGGCGCCGTGCTCCTCGTACCAGATCCGCAGCCCGCCGACGTCCGCATAGGTCACCTGCCGATCGTCGCGCCGCCGTCGCCGCCGCGGGCGCGTTTGCCGCCCGCGGCGATCTCAGCGGGACGCGCGAGGGCGGGCGCGCAGGTGGGCGCGTTCGCCCTGACTGCCGAAGAGGCTGAGGAACTCCACCCCCTCGCTGTCGGCGCGGCCGAACCAGTGCGGTACGCGGGTGTCGAACTCGGCCGCCTCACCGGGTTCGAGCACCAGGTCGTGCTCGCCGAGCACGAGCCGCAGCCGTCCGTTGAGCACGTAGACCCACTCGTACCCCTCGTGGGTCTTCGGCTCGGGCTCGGACCGGCCGCCGGCCGGGATGATCAGCTTGTACGCCTGGATGCCGCCGGCGCGGCGGGTGAGCGGCAGCATGGTCATCCCGAACGCGGCGACCGGCCGCAGGTGGACGCGCGGGTCCCCGGTGGGCGGGGCGCCGACCAGCTCGTCGAGCGTGACGCCGTGCGCGCGGGCCAACGGGAGCAGCAGCTCCAGCGTGGGCTTACGACCGCCGGACTCCAGCCGGGACAGCGTGCTCACCGAGATGCCGGTGGCGGCGGAGAGGTCGGTGAGGGTGGTCTCCCGCTCACGGCGCAGCGCGCGCAGGCGGGGGCCCACCGCGTCGAGGGCCTGGTCGAGGTCGTCGTCCATGCCTGCCAGTTTGCCACATCAGCAACAGCGTTTGCAGTTCTGCCGGACCCGGACGCAGGCTGGTCGCGGAGGTGGTCACGATGACCGAGCTACGCGAGGACTACGAGGTGGTGGTGGTCGGCGGCGGCGCGGCCGGGCTCAACGGCGCGCTGATGCTGGCCCGGGCACGCCGGTCGGTGCTGGTGGTGGACGGGGGCGAGCCGCGCAACGCGCCCGCCGACGGCGTGCACGCCCTGCTGGGACACGACGGCGTGCCGCCGGCCGAGCTGCTGGCGCGCGGCCGGGACGAGGTGCGGCGCTACCGCGGACACCTGACCGAGGGCCGGGTCGACACGGTGAACCGCGACAACGCCGGGTTCGAGGTGGCGCTCGCCGACGGCCGCCGGCTGCGCGCCGGCCACGTGCTGGTCGCCACCGGCCTGGTCGACGAGCTGCCCGAGGTACCCGGCCTGCGCGAGCGCTGGGGGCGGGACGTGGTGCACTGCCCGTACTGCCACGGCTGGGAGGTGCGCGATCGGCCGATCGGGGTGATCGGCAGCGGCCCCATGTCGGTGCACCAGACGCTGCTGTTCCGGCAGTGGAGCGACGACGTGGTCTACCTGCGGCACACCGCGCCGCCGCTCACCGAGGAGCAGGCCGAGCAGCTCGCCGCGCGCGGCGTGCCGGTGGTCGAGGGCGAGGTCGCGGCCGTCGAGGTGGCCGGGGACCGGCTGACCGGGGTACGCCTGCGCGACGGCCGCACCGTCGACCGGGAGGTGCTGACCGTCGCGCCCCGGATGGTGGCGCGGACCGGGTTCCTGGCCGGACTGGGCCTGCGTCCGCAACCGCATCCCAGCGGGATGGGCGAGTACCTGCCGGCCGGCGAGTCGGGGCGTACCGATGTGCCTGGGGTGTGGGTCGCGGGCAACGTGACCGACCTGTCGGCGCAGGTCGGGGCCGCCGCGGCGGCGGGCGCCCGGACCGCGGCGATGATCAACGCGGACCTGGTGCAGGAGGAGACCCGGCGGGCGGTCGAGGCCCGGCGCGGCGCGCGGAAGGCTCGGTGACCACGAATCGCCTCTAACCTGACAATTCTTCCCCTAGGTTGAAGACGCAGACGGCAGTCGGAACCGGGGGGCGACGTGAAGAGCTATCCGGCGATCGAGGATCACGGGCTCATCGGAGACCTGCAGACCGCGGCGCTGGTGACCTGCGACGGCACGATCGACTGGTTCTGCGCGCCGCGCTTCGACTCGCCGAGCATCTTCTGCGCGCTGCTGGACAAGGACAGGGGCGGCTTCTTCCAGATCGCCCCGCACGAGGTCCGGTACGTCACCAAGCAGCTCTACCTGCCCGGCACACCGATCCTGATCACCCGGTTCATCAGCGCGGACGGCGTCGCCGAGGTGATCGACTTCATGCCGGTCACCGGCGAGCGGGTCACCGACTCGCACCGCATCGTGCGCATGGTCAACATGGTGCGCGGCAGCATGCGGTTCCGGGTGGAGTGCCGGCCCCGGTTCGACTACGCACGCCAGAGCCACGAGCTGGAGCGGCACCGCAACGGCTACCTGTTCCGCAGCACGTCGGAGACGCTCACCTTCAACCCGATCGACCCGGTACGGCAACTGTGGGCCCAGACCGGCGAGATCCGCATGGAGGGCGGCGACCTCATCGCGTACGGCACCCTCAACGAGGGCGACACCGGCGGGGTGGTCCTGGAGACCGGAAGTGAGGAACCCCGGATCATCCCGCCGGAAGAGGTCCAGGGCATGTTCGAGTGGACCCGGGACTACTGGCGGCGCTGGGTCGAACGCTCCCGCTACACCGGCCGCTGGCGGGAGATGGTCGAGCGCTCCGCCATCACGCTCAAGCTCATGACGTACGCGCCGACCGGCGCGATGATCGCCGCGCCGACCGCCGCGCTGCCCGAGCTGGTCGGCGGCTCCCGCAACTGGGACTACCGCTACACCTGGGTACGCGACACCTCGTTCTCCGTGCACGCGCTGCTCGGCCTCGGGTTCACCGAGGAGGTCAGCCGGTACATGGACTGGCTCGACGAGCGTATTCGCGAGGCCGGCGACCACCAGGACCCACTGAAGATCATGTACCGGGTGGACGGCTCCTCGGACCTGCACGAGGAGGTCCTCGACCACCTGGAGGGATACCGGGGCTCCCGCCCGGTGCGGATCGGCAACGGCGCGGCCGACCAGATCCAGCTCGACATCCACGGCGAGGCGCTGTACGCCATGCACCTCGCCGACGAGCAGGGCATCCGCGTGTCGCACCAGGTGTGGAAGAGCACCGTGCGCCTGATCGACTGGCTCTGCCACAACTGGGACCAGCGCGACGCCGGGATCTGGGAGAGCCGCCACCACCCCCGCAACTACACGTTCGGGCGGGTGATGTCCTGGGTGGCGCTGGACCGGGCCATCCGCCTGGCCACCCGCACCGGCCGGCCCGGGGACATGAGCTGCTGGACCGAGCAGCGCAACCGGATCTACAACCAGGTCATGGCCCGCGGGTTCCACCGGGAACGCGGCAGCTTCGTGCAGGCGTACGACGAGAACGTGCTCGACGCCGCGCTGCTCTACATGCCGGCGGTCGGCTTCGTCACGCCCACCGACCCGCTGTGGCTGTCCACGCTGGAGTCGATCGAGCGCGATCTGGTCTCGGACAGCCTGGTCCACCGGTACGACCCGCTGCACTCCCCCGACGGGCTGCCCGGCCACGAGGGCACGTTCAACATGTGCACCTTCTGGTACGTCGAGGCACTGGCCCGCTCCGGCCGGCTGGACGACGCCCGGCTCACGCTGGAGAAGATGTTTACGTTCAGCAACCACCTCGGCCTCTACGCCGAGGAGATCGCCTCCACCGGTGAGCAGATCGGCAACTACCCGCAGGCGTTCAGCCACCTCGCCCTGATCAACTCGGCGCTGGCGGTCAACGACCTGCTCGACGCCGAGGCCCACGCCCGCCTGCGCCGGTAACTCCGGTGATCTCCGGCCCGGCTCCGGGTAGCCTTCACCGCATGAGGTTCCACGCCGCCGTCATGAAGCCCTGGTCCCTCCGCTGACGGCGGCAGGGTGACCGGCTTCTTCTGACGTACCAGCTCTGCTCCGCCGTCCTGGTGTCCCGCCGGGCGGTGTCATCGCGCTGCCCGGCTCCACGACGAGCCGAAGAGCGGACTGTGAACAACCTCGACAACATCCCTTCCTTCCCATTCAACTCGGACGGCCTGCTGCCCGCCGGACACCGGGCGCACCCTGGTCCAGGGGGCGGTCCGGGAGTCCGAACACGCGCTGCGGGCGCTGGACGACGCCGCCGACGTGCTGGCCTAGGGCCGGGCGGGGACGTGGTCACGGAGTTCCTCGACCTCGACCCCAGCGCGGACGGGCGTCCGCGCCGCTACGCCGGGGACTACGCCGCCTGGCAGGACGGGCGCAGCCGCGACTTCACGCACTGGGTCCGCGACCACGAGGCACAGCAGGCCGAACACCGGCGCCTGGCCGACGCGGTACGGGAGGCGCAGGACCGGCTCAGCACCGGCTGGCGTCCGGAGAAGGGCCACGGCAAGCACCAGCGCCAGCTGAACCTGGCGCTGCGCCTGGCCGAGCGTCCCGACCTGCTGATCCTCGACGAACCCACGAACCACCTGTCGGCACCGCTGGTCGACGACCTCACCGCCGCCCTGCTGACGACCAGGGCCGCGGTGGTCGTCGCGACCCACGACCGGCAGATGCTCCACGACCTGGCGGCCTGGCCCACGCTGCCGCTCACCGCCGGCGACGCCGAGCCGTCCGGTCGCACAGGGTCATGCCTGCCGGAAGATTGATGCCTTCGAGCGATATGACTGAGAGGCATATTTATGCCTCTCAGTCATATCGCTCGCGCTGAGCGGCTTCCCGGGTCCACCCGACGAAGCGGCGGTGCAGTGCGCCGGCGGGCGCCCCGGGCATGTCCTCGGTGGCCTGCACGAGGTAGGCGCCGAGGTACAGGGCCAGCGACACCGGCGCGTCCGCGAACTCCGCGCGCAGCTCCCGCCTCCGGGTGGGGCACGGCCAGGGCAGGTTGCAGCCGCCGCAGCTCCAGACCGGCATGACCGGGCCGTGGGTGGTCACCGCGCACCCCTCCAGGAACCGCGCGGTGACCGCCCGCGCCTGCCGGCTGGTCGCCCATTCCACCTGCCAGCAGGGGTACGGCGTGAGCCGCGCCTGCCGATCACTCGTCATTCCCCTGCGGCCAGTGACCACGATTGATCGGAAAACGATGCCGCGAATGACAGGGCAGATCGGCGCCCGCTATCACGGGGCGATCCAGCTCCTGGCCGAGCCGACGGGCCGACGGATGGCCGGGAAGTGGGTCGGATTCGGCAAGGACATGGACGTGAACACCGGCCCGTGGGAGCTCGTCTTCCGCGACGCGTCGACCGCCAAGGCGACGCTGGACCGGTACAACACGCCAGCGACGTAGCAAGCGCCGCGCCATCGCCTCGACGTCGGACAGGAGCGGTGCCGGCGTCGACTACTCTGCACCGGAACACGGCACGGCACGGTGCCCAGTTCCAGCGAAGCCGCACGTCGTGCCCGCGATACAACAGGAGAACGTTGTGACAGTCCGCGCCGCGGGCCGCCCACTGACCCGACTGGAAGCCGCCCAGGCGCAGGCGGAACACGTGCTCGGTGCCCGGAAGGCCAAGCGGATCGCGACGCTCGGCAACGGCACGCTGTATGTCAAGGCGGGCACGCTGGCGCAGGTCATGTCCTGGCTCATCGACTTCGTGGTGTGCCTGTTCGCTGTCGCGGTAGGTGTCGTCGCCCTGTCCGTGGTGGACCGCGCGGTGACCCTCTCCGGCGGTGCCCTCGCCGGGGCGGTGCTCGCGTTGTTCGTACTGGTGCCGGTGCTCTACGGCCTCTGCTACGGCAACGGCCGGGCGCTCGGTGCCGTCCTCACCGGCACGCAGCTCGTGCGGGTCAGGGACGGCAGCCGGATCGGCGTCAAGGCGTGCTGGGCCATGCTGGTCCGGACGCTGTTCATGCCGGTCCTGTCCGTCGTGCTGGTGGTGACCGCGTTCAGTACCGGTTCCGCGGATGCGCCCGGTTCGCTCGTGCGGACCAGCATCGACCCGGACGCCACCCGCCGCCTCCACGCCGCGGGCATCCGTTGACCCGTCACCACACCGCACCGCGACGGCCGACGCTGCCCCCGTACATCGCCTAGCCTCCCGGGCGTGGAGCACCTGCGCGACCTCGCCGTCCGGTTGGCGATGGACGAACCGGTCGGCGACGACCTGCCGATGGCGGCTGCTCACGCTCTGACCCGAGGCGTCGACTCGCCGGGCCTGCGTGAGCTTGCCGGCCTGTCGAAGGGCCAGTCGCGGGAGGCAGTCGATCTGTTCCGGCAGGCGATGGACCAACTCGGCTCGCCGGTGCCGGACGAGCGCGGCGCTCGACTGCACCTCATGCGTCAGGCAGCGGCGGACATCGTTGCGGGGGACGGTGACGCCGAGGACCTGGCGTACGAGATCTACTGGCACGCGGCCTATTCCCAGTTGCCGGAACTGCGGCCCGTGGCCGATCGCTTCCTGGAGCTGTACGCCGGATGGGGCCCGGCCTTCGACCAGACGGAGGAGGCGATTGCGGCCGCTAAGGTGGCGGCCCAGACGTTCCTGCGCGACCATCCAGCCTGAGCGGCTCCCGCATGTCTCGTCTACCGCAGCGACCGCGCACGGGCAAACGCCAGACGTGATGAGCCATATGCTGCACCCCGAGCGGAAGCGGGGATTCGTGAGGATCGTTGATCGGGTTCGTGGCGGATCATTTGTCGCCGGCGTACTGGTGGTGCTGGGCCTTGCCGGCTGCGTCACACGAGCCGACCCGCCACCGCCTCCGGCGCCCTCCGTGAATCCCGCGCCGTCGGCATCGCCCACCGAGCAAGAGGCGCTGATGGCGACGATTCGCCAGCTGGTCGAGCGGGCCGACGTCGGCGACGACATCCGGGAGCGCACGATCGAGGTCGGCGAGCCCTATGAACCCTGCGACCTGCTCATTGCCGACCCCGACCGGTCGAACGGGGGCGGGTTGGAGTTCGATCAGGTGTGGGGCGCGGGCCTGGAGGTCAATCCCGTAGGGATCTTCGCCGACGTCCAGCCCCCGACAACCCTTCTGAACATCACGGTGATCGGTCTGCGCGATGCCTCGGCGGCCGCTGCGGCCGCGCGTAGGGCGCGCACCGCACGTTGCCCGAGTAAGGAATTCCGACTCAACATCGGGATGGCCACCGCCCGGTGGGGCGCACGCACGATTACCATCGGATCGACGAGCGCGCGGCTGACCACGGCGACGGTGAGCCGGGTGAACCCGGAAAACGCGGAAGGAATGCCGTTCCTGCCCGGCGACGCGCGGCTGATCTTCGCGCACGGTTCGCTGCTCATCAGCGTCGAGGCGCTCACCTTCTGGTCGCCCAAACTGAGCACCGCCGCCGACGTCACCGCAACCGCTCAGGAGAAGGCCACGTCCCTGGCAACGGCGATCGTCAAGACCGTCCCCGCGCCAGGGTAGGACCGAGCGGCCCGCTGGAGTAGACGCCCGGCTGAGCGCGGCGCAATCCAGGTGCTTTCCGGGTCGGCGGGTGCCACCGTCGTCCCTCTACGATTCCGTCGTGGTGCCGAACGCTGCCCGCCGCGCCAGGCGTCGAGGCAAGACAATTCTCGCGGCCCTGGTTGTGGTGCTCGTGCTTCTGTCCACCTACCTCACGATCACGCTGAGATACGAGCTGCACCAAGGAAACTTCGGAGCGAACCCGCAGGCGTTGTCGAGCGCCACTGCTGGTCCCTACACGGAGTACCGGTACCTCGCGCAGCCCGGTCGAAGCATCGAATACGGGTTCAGCATCGCCAACCGCGGACCGCTGACCATCCGCCTCAAGGAAGTGACCAAAGACGGCGGCCCCGGCTACGTCGTTGATCAGGTTCATGTGAACATGGATGTCAACCGTGAGGGCTTCGAGAGGGGAAAGGCCACTCCCTTCGAGCCGATCGACCTTCCGGCGGGCGATCAGATATTCGTGTGGGTGACCCTGCGCTTCTCCGAAGATCTCCTTCTGAACTATCAGCCTCCGTGTGCGGGGTTCTCTTTCGCAACGCACGAAGTGCGATTCAACGTCCTCGGGATGCAGCGCGAGCAGAGAGTGCCGATCGGCTACTTCATCCGCGTCGAGACGCCTGACGCCGACGGACGACCCTGCCGCAGTGACGAGTAGATGTCGTCTCCCGGCTGATACTGGACATGATCGTTCTGGCCGAGGCGCTAGCTTGCCGGGGTGGGCTACGACATGTTCGTTCAGCGTTTCGTGCAGGGCGACGCCGCCCCGATGGCGGCTGACGCCTTCCTGGCTGTCTTTGCGCCCCGTGTCGACCGCCGAGCACCGCAGCCCAGCCATTGGCACATCAGCGCCGAGGACGGCGGCACGGCAGATGTCTACGCCGCCCTCACCGGCGACACTCTCGACGGTTTCACGATCAGCCGATTCTCCGCCGCCCGCCGACTGCCCGCTCCAACCACGCCGGACAGCGCACGGGATCGTGGTACGGCCGCTGGGGAACGTGCCAGGTGTGCGGGTGTGTCCTGCTGCCGGACACCGTCGGCGACCGATGCCACCAGCACTTGGGCGTCGACTGAGCCCTTCTTACGCCCGCCCGTGCTGTCACCGCCCCAGGAACGATCTTCTCGGGGCGGTTTCTGCTGATGATGAAGGGTGGGCGCGGCAGGTTTCGAACCTGCGACCCCTCGCTTGTAAGGCGAGTGCTCTCCCACTGAGCTACGCGCCCGGAACGCCCGTACGGCGGGCCGGAGCGGCCAGCTTACCTGCCCGCCTCCGGCCCCGCGCAACGACGTGCCTGGGTGTGGGACTCAGGCGGCGACGGCCTCGGCCAGCGCCTTGCGCCAGCCCTGCTGGTCGCGCGCCTCGCCGGGCATGTTCATCTCGGCGAACCGGACCACGCCGGCCTTGTCGATGACGAAGGTGCCCCGGTTGGCGATGCCCGCGACGTCGTTGAAGACGCCGTACGCCTGTGCCACCGCGCCGTGCGGCCAGAAGTCGGCCAGCAGCGGGAACTGGTAGCCCTCCCGGTCGGCCCAGATCTTGTGGGCGTACACGGAGTCGACGCTGACGGTCAGCACCTGGACGTCGTCGTTGACGTACTCGTTGAGGTTGTCCCGCACCTCGCACAGCTCGCCCTGGCAGATGCCGGTGAAGGCGAGCGGGTAGAAGACCAGCAGCACGGTCTTGCGACCGCGGAGGTCGGAGAGCCGGACCTCCTGGTTGTTCTGGTCCTTGAGCAGGAAGTCGGGCGCCTCGGCGCCAACCTCGATGGGCATGCGTGCTCCCTCGGCGATCGGGTCTGGAGATGATCAGCCTGCCACACCCGGCGACCGCGGCCGCCGGGTGTCGGGCGCCGCCCCTACTTCTTGCTCTTGGAACCGCGCCGCATGACGAGACGGGCTCCGCTCCAGTCGCGGCCGGCGTTGATGGTGGAGGTCTGCTGAAGCCCGGCGGTCTGCGCGCTCTCCGCGACCTCGCTCGGCTCGACGTGGCCGTCGCGGCCGGCCTTCGGAGTCAGGAGCCAGACCACGCCGTTGTCCGCGAGCGGCCCGAGGGCGTCGACGAGGAGCTCGAACAGGTCACCGTCGCCGTCTCGGTGCCAGACCAGAACCGCGTCGACCACCTCGTCGGTGTCCTCGTCGACGAGTTCCCCACAGCGGTCGGTCAGGGCGTCCCGGAGATCGGTGTCGACGTCGTCGTCGTAGCCCATCTCCATGACGACCATGCCCGGCTCGATACCGAACCGGTCCGCCAGGCTGCGTACCCCGTCGGCCTGGCCAGCGGTCGCGCTCACTGTCGAGTGCCTCCTCATCTATCCCTGCTCGTGGCGTCGGGTGACACCGTCGGGCTCAGTCCACACAGTTGCGGCTCGCCGCGCAAGTGGCGCACCGGGTGGAACGGAATTTACCGTGCCAGCAGCGTACGGGCACCCTGGGTGATGGCTTCGGCGGAGACCAGTACCTGACGGGCAGCCGGACCTAATGGTACAAACGAGTCAAGTGCGGCTACGCGGCGTGCGGCACCCACGTACCCGGTGTCGACGAGCGCGGACAGCACGCCCTCGCCCACCCCGCCGGTTCGCCGCGTCTCGTCCACCACCAGCACCCGGCCGGTCGCCGACGCCTCCCGGATGATGTCGGCCACCGGCAGCGGGGCCAGCCAGCGCAGGTCCACCACCCGGCTGCCCACGCCCTCCCCGGCCAGCGTGGCCGCGGCGCGCAGCGACATCCGCACCCCGTTACCGAACGTGATGATGGTGAGGTCCTCGGCGGAGCCGATCCCGTAGACGCGGGCCCGCCCGATCGGCACGTGCCGGTCCGCCCAGGCGCCCGGCTCGGCGTACTCGGCGGTCCACTCGTCGTCACCGTCGGTGTACAGGTCGCGGACGTGGTAGAGCGCGATCGGCTCCACGAAGACGCAGACGCTGCCGTCCACGCGGGCCGCCGCCAGGCAGGTACGCAGCATCGGCGCGGCGTCGTCCGGCCGGGCCGGCACGGCCACCACCAGCCCCGGCACGTCCCGCAGCGCCCCCAGCGAGCTGTCGTTGCGGTCGTGACCGCCGAGCCCCTCCGGGCTCGCCAGGCCGGGCACCCGCACCACCATCGGGTTGCGGAAGGCGCCCCGGGACAGGAACCGCATGGTGGCCGCCTCGCCGCGGAGCTGGTCCTCGGCGCCGTGCAGCGACGTGAGGTGGCGGATCTCGGGCACCGGCAGCAGTCCGGCCAGCCCGGCGCCCAGCCCGAGGCCGAGGATCGACGTCTCGTCCGGCAGCGTGTCGAACACGCGCGCCGCCCCGAACCGGTCCCGCAGCCCCTCGGTCACCCCGTACGCCCCGCCCCGGGCGGCCACCTCGTGGCCGAACACCGCCGTACCGGGATGGTCGAGCATGCCGTCGGCGAGCGCGGCGTTGATGCTCTGCGCCAGCGTCAGCGGGCCGGTCAGCTCCGGCGGCTTGCCGCCGAACGCCTCCGCCCGCGCTCCGGCGCCCGGCCCGGCCGCGTGTGCCGCCGCCTCGGCGACCGCGCGGGACACCCGGACCGGCCGGCGCGGCGCCAGTTCCCGCACGATCTCGACCGGGGACGCGAGCTTCGGCTCGTCCAGCACCTCCTCGGCGACGCGACGCAGTTGCCAGCCCCGCTCGTCGTAGCGGGCCAGCAGTTCCTCGCCACTGGCGTACCCCGAGGTCACCAGCAGCCGCGCGGTGGCCAGCAGCGGGTCGCGGGCCGCGTCGCCGTCACCCTGCTCCATCAGCCGGACCGTGCTCAGGTGCAGCACGGCGGGCCGGCGCTGCCGGCGTACCCAGTCCGTTGCCTCCGCCGCGACCCGGTAGGCCGCGGCCACGTCCGTGCCGTCGGCGGCGAAGTACCGGATGCCGGGCCGCGACCGCAGCGTGGCGGCCACCCAGCCCTCGGCGGAGGCGCCGCTGTCCGCGCAGACGAACAGCACCGGGATCCGCAGGCCGGTGTGGTCGTACCAGCCGGTCGTGTTCAGCGCGGCGGTCGCGGTGGCGTGGTCGACCGCGCCGTCGTCGAAGGAGCAGACCACCACGGCGTCGGCGGGCCAGGGGGCCGCCTCGGGCTCGCCGTCGGCGGGCCGCGCGCCGCGGCGCAGCCGCTCCAGCGCGAGCCCCAGGCCGACGGCGCGCGGCAGGTGCGAGCCGGCGGTCGGGGTGGTCGGCACGACCGCCAGGTCGGCGCGACCGAAGACCTTCGCCCGCCCGCCGGCGGCCGGTTCCTCGGCGGAGGCGACGATGCCGCGCAGCACGTCGCGCGCCGCCGCCGCGTAGGCGTCGTCGGGCGCGGGCTGCGGCAGATCGGGTACGACGACAGTCGCGTCCCCGTCCGCGTCCACGACGATCCCGGCGCCCACGGGAAGGCTCCCCGCCTCCTTCTCCCCCGGGTCAGCGTCGCCCCCCGGGTCAGCGTCGAGATCTTGGTACGAAACGGCCCCCATAGGGGCACTTTCGCTCCAAGATCCTTCCGGTTCCGCGGAGG
>NZ_WBKS01000119.1:0-18970 GCF_008868145.1 Micromonospora sp. AMSO1212t | reverse complement strand
GCCCGTCGAACCGCGACCAGCCCACCGTCCCGCTGGACCCCCGCCGCGTGCACGCCCTCCGGCGGCCCTGGGCCGGACGGCAGCCGGACGAGGCCACCGTCGTCCTGGACGTCCGGCAGCTCCCCGGCGCGCGCCGGTCCCGCGGCCGGCGTCTGCTGCCCCGGCCGAGCTGGGCCCTGGTCGCCATGGTCGTGGTCGTCCTGGGCGGCCTGCTGGTCGTCGAGGCGTACACGAACGCCGCGTTCGTGCCCGACAACCGGGTGACGCCCGGCAGCCAGCGGGAGGTCCCCAGCTCGGTGATCGGAGGCGGCCCGATCGTCAACGTCGGCGCGGAGGGCCGCACCCAGTCGCACCGCCTGCCGCCGCGTACCGTCGCGCTCACCTTCGACGACGGACCCGACCCGCGGTGGACGCCGGAGGTGCTGCGCGTCCTGGACAAGTACCAGGTGAAGGGCACCTTCTTCGTCATCGGCTCGCAGGTCGTCCGCAACCCGGAGGTGACCCGCCGGCTGGTGGCCGAGGGACACGAGCTGGGCGTGCACACGTTCACCCACCCCGACCTCGCCGCGCTGCCGGAGTGGCGGCGCGAGCTGGAGTACGCGCAGACGCAGCTCGCCATCGCCAGCACCACGGGCGTCCGGCCGTCGCTGCTGCGGTTCCCGTACTCGTCCCGCGCCGACGCGTACACCGACCGGGACTGGCCGATGCTGCGGCAGGCGGGCGAGCTGGGCTACCTCACAGTCGTAAACGACGTCGACAGCCGGGACTGGGAGCTTCCGTCGGCCGAGGAGATGGTCGCCAACGCCACGCCCGACGGGACGGCCGGCACGATCGCGCTCTGGCACGACGCGGGCGGCGACCGGTCCGGCACCGTGGCCGCACTGGACCGGTACATCCCGGCGATGCTGGAACGCGGGTACCGCTTCACCACGGTCAGCGAAGGGCTCAACCACACGCTCGCGGCCGCCGGAGTGTCCGGCCCGGTGGGCGGGCAGACGGCGGCCTCGCTCGACGAGCGGTTGCGGGGCCACGTGCTGGTCGGCGCGGTACGCGTGGCCGACGGCATGTTCGGGGTGCTCGGCGTCTTCTTCGTGCTCGTCGGGGTGCTCACCGTCGGCCGGACCCTGCTGCTGTTCGTCCTGGCCACACGGCACGCGCGCCGTCGCCGTCGCCGCGACTGGTCCTGGGGGCCGCCGGTCACCGAACCGGTCTCGGTGATCGTGCCCGCGTACAACGAGCGGGAGGGCATCGCCGCGGCGGTCCGCTCGCTGGCCCTGGGCGACCATCCCGGCGGCATCGAGGTGGTGGTGGTCGACGACGGCTCGACCGACGGCACCGCCGACATCGTCGCGGCGCTGGGGCTGCCGAACGTCCGGGTCGTCCGCAAGCCCAACGGCGGCAAGCCGAGCGCCCTCAACACCGGCGTCGCGCTGGCCCGGCACGACCTCATCGTCATGGTCGACGGCGACACGATCTTCGAGCCGGACTCGGTCCGCCGGCTGGTCCAGCCCTTCGCCGACCCCCGGGTCGGCGTGGTCGCCGGCAACGTCAAGGTCGGCAACCGCCGCGGCCTGATCGCCAAGTGGCAGCACATCGAGTACGTCATCGGCTTCAACCTCGACCGCCGCCTCTACGAGACGCTGCGCTGCATGCCCACCGTCCCGGGCGCGATCGGCGCGTTCCGGCGTCAGGCGCTGGAGCAGGTGGGCGGCATGACCGACGACACGCTGGCGGAGGACACCGACGTCACCATCGCCATCGGCCGCGCCGGCTGGCACATCGTGTACGAGGAGAGCGCCCGCGCCTGGACCGAGGCGCCGACCACCATCGGCCAGTTGTGGAAGCAGCGGTACCGGTGGAGCTACGGCACCATGCAGGCGATGTGGAAGCACCGGCGCTCGGTGATCGACAGCGGCCCGTCGGGCCGGTTCGGGCGGCGGTGCCTGTCGTTCCTGACGCTCTTCGGTGTGCTGCTGCCGCTGGCCGCACCGGTGATCGATTTGCTCGCGATCTACGGGCTGATCTTCCTGGACCGCAGCGACACGGTGGTGGCCTGGCTGGCGATGCTCGCGCTCCAGCTCCTCACCGCGGTGCTGGCCTTCCGGCTGGACCGGGAGAAGCTCGGCGTGCTGTGGGTGCTGCCGTTGCAGCAGTTCGTCTACCGCCAGGTGATGTACCTGGTGCTGCTCCAGGCGGTCGGCACCGCGCTGACCGGCGGCCGGCTGGGCTGGCAGAAGCTGCGGCGTACCGGAGATCTCCAGGTGCTCGGGCGGGGCTCGACCGGCTGAGGCCCGGCCGCGCGGCGCGTCGGTCCGTCGCCCGGGTCAGTCGTCGTCCGGGTCGTCGAGACGGGCCAGCCAGGTGGCGAACCGCTCGATCGGGGTCTCGAACTCCGGGTTCAGGTCGACGAAGTCACGCAGCCGCTCGCCCAGCCACTCCATGCTGACCTGCTCGTCGCCACGGCGCTCGACCAGCTCCTCGATGCCACGGTCGGTGAAGTACACGGTGTTCCTCTCGTCGTCGTACGGCAGCGGCCCGCCCCGGGTCGGGACGGGCCGCTGCCGGTGGTGTCACGGGCGGGGGAGAGCCGCCTCGATCAGCGCGTTCTGCTCGACCTCGTGCATCTTCGCGGAGCCGACCGCCGGTGCGGCGGCGGCCGGGCGGGAGATGCGGCGCAGCCGGACCTCGGGCAGGTGCTCCAGCAGGTTGAGCGCGACGAACGACCAGGCGCCCTGGTTGGCCGGCTCCTCCTGGACCCAGGCGAAGTCCTCGGCGTTCGGGTACTGCGCCAGCGCGGCCCGGACCTCCTCGACGGGCAGCGGGTAGAGCTGCTCCATCCGGATGATCGCGGTGTCCGTGACGCCCCGCTCCTGCCGGGCCTGGAACAGGTCGTAGTAGACCTTGCCCGAGCAGAGCAGCACCCGCTTGACCTGCTCCGGCGCCGGAGCAGCGGTGTCGGCCAGCACCGGGGAGAACGTCCCGGTGGTGAAGTCCTCCACCGGCGACACGCAGAGCTTGTGCCGCAGCAGCGACTTCGGCGTGAACACCACCAGCGGCTTGCGCTTGGGCGACAGGGCCTGGCGGCGCAGCAGGTGGAAGTAGTTCGCCGGGGTGGTCGGGATGGACACCCGCATGTTGTCCTCGGCGCAGAGCTGGAGGAACCGCTCCGGGCGGCCGGAGGTGTGGTCCGGGCCCTGGCCCTCGTGGCCGTGCGGCAGCAGCAGGGTCACCGCGGATCGCTGACCCCACTTCACCTCGCCGGAGGAGATGAACTCGTCGATCACCGACTGGGCGCCGTTGACGAAGTCACCGAACTGGGCCTCCCAGGCCACCAGCGCGTTGATGTTCTCCACCGAGTAGCCGTACTCGAAGCCCATGGCCGCGTACTCGGAGAGCAGCGAGTCGTGGACGAAGAAGCGCGACCGCTCGCCGTCGGCGGTGAGCGACTTCAGCGGCAGGTAGTCCTCGCCGGTCTTGGAGTCGACCACCGAGGCGTGCCGCTGGACGAACGTGCCGCGGCGCGAGTCCTGCCCGGCGAGCCGGACGGTGACGCCGTCGTGCAGCAGCGAGCCGAACGCGATGATCTCGGCGAAGCCCCAGTCGATGCCGCCCTCGACGGACATCTTGCGGCGCCGCTCCAGCAGTTGCTGGATCCGCTTGTGCGGGGTGAAGCCCTCCGGCAGGTTGACGTGCGCCTCACCGACCGCCTTGACCACGGCGGCGTCGGTGGCGGTGTCGACCTGCGGCTCCGGCTCATCCTCCCGGGCCGGGCGGCTGAGCTGACGCGGCGCGGTCGCCGCGTCCCGGGTGGCCTTGAAGACCCGCTCCAGCTGCCCCTGGTAGTCGCGCAGCAGCTCCTCGGCGTCCTCGACGGTGATGTCGCCGCGCCCGATCAGCTCCTCGGTGTAGAGCTTGCGGACCGACCGCTTCGAGTCGATGATCTTGTACATCTCCGGGTTGGACATCGACGGGTCGTCGCCCTCGTTGTGCCCGCGCCGGCGGTAGCAGACCATGTCGATCACGACGTCCTTGTTGAACGCCTGCCGGTACTCGAACGCGAGCCGGGCCACCCGGACCACGGCCTCCGGGTCGTCGCCGTTCACGTGGAAGATCGGCGCCTGGATCATCCGGGCCACGTCGGTGCTGTAGAGGCTGGACCGGCTGTACTCCGGGGCGGTGGTGAAGCCGACCTGGTTGTTCACGACCACGTGCACGGTGCCGCCGGTGCGGTAGCCGCGCAGCTGGGAGAGGTTGAGCGTCTCGGCGACCACGCCCTGGCCGGCGAAGGCGGCGTCACCGTGCACCGCGAGCGGCAGCACGGTGTAGCCCTCCAGCTTGAGGTCGATGCGGTCCTGCTTGGCCCGGACGATGCCCTCCAGCACCGGGTCCACGGCCTCCAGGTGCGACGGGTTCGCCACCACCGACACCTTGACCGCGTGCTCGCCGTCCGGGGTGGTGAACTTGCCGTTCTGGCCGAGGTGGTACTTCACGTCGCCCGAGCCCTGCGTGGACCGCGGGTCGAGGTGCCCCTCGAACTCGGAGAAGATCTTCTCGTACGGCTTGCCGACGATGTTCGCCAGCACGTTGAGCCGGCCGCGGTGGGCCATGCCGATGACGACCTCGTCCAGCCCGGCCTCGGCGGAGCACTCCAACACCTCGCCGAGCAGCGGGATCAGCGACTCGCCGCCCTCCAGCGAGAAACGCTTCTGGCCGACGTACTTGGTCTGCAGGAACGTCTCGAACGCCTCGGCGGCGTTGAGCCGGTTCAGCACGTGCTTCTGCTCGTCGGAGCTGGGCTTCTCGTACTTGCGCTCGACCCGCTCCTGGATCCAGCGCCGCTCCTCCGGATCCTGGATGTGCATGTACTCGATGCCGACCCGGCGGCAGTACGAGTCACGCAGCACGCCGAGGATCGAGCGCAGCTTCATCCGCTGCTGGCCGGCGAAGCCGTTGACCGGGAAGACGCGGTCGAGGTCCCACAGCGTGAGCCCGTGCTGGAGCACGTCCAGGTCCGGGTGCTTGCGGATCTTGAACTCCAGCGGGTCGGTGTCGGCCATCAGGTGGCCGCGCACCCGGTACGCGTGGATCAGCTCGTGCACCCGCGCGGTCTTGTTGATCTGGCCCTCGCTGTCGACGGCCACGTCGCGCATCCAGCGCACCGGCTCGTACGGGATGCGCAGCGAGGTGAAGATGTCGTCGTAGAAGCCGCGCTCGCCGAGCAGCAGCTCGTGCATGACCTTCAGGAACTCGCCGGACTGCGCGCCCTGGATGATCCGGTGGTCGTAGGTGCTGGTCAGCGTGATGACCTTGCTGACCGCGTTCTCGGCCAGGGTGGCCTCGCTCATGCCCTGGTAGGGGGCCGGGTATTCCATCGCGCCGACGCCGATGATGGCGCTCTGCCCCTGCATCAGACGCGGGATCGAGTGCACCGTGCCGATGCCGCCCGGGTTGGTCAGCGAGATCGTGGTGCCGGAGTAGTCCTCCATGGTCAGCTCGTTGCGGCGGGCGCGCCGGACCACGTCCTCGTACGCCTGCCAGAACTGCCGGAAGTCCATCTGCTCGCAGCCCTTGATGGACGGCACCACCAGGTTGCGCGAGCCGTCCGGCTTGACCAGGTCGATCGCGATGCCCAGGTTGACGTGTTCCGGGCGGAGCATCGCCGGCTTGCCGTCGACCTCGGCGAAGGAGTTGTTCATCTCCGGGTGCTCGACGACCGCGCGGACGAGCGCGTACCCGATCAGGTGGGTGAAGCTGACCTTGCCGCCGCGACCGCGGGTCAGGTGGTTGTTGATCACGATGCGGTTGTCGACGAGCAGCTTGGCCGGGACGGAGCGCACGCTGGTGGCGGTCGGGACGGCGAGCGACGCGTCCATGTTCTGCACGATCTTGGCGGCGACGCCGCGCAGCGGCGTGGTGCCCGCGGCGCTCGCGGTCGGCGCCTTGGCGGCCGGCTTGGCCGGGGCGGACTTCTTGGCCGGCTCGGGCGCCTTCGCCGCCGGCTTGGCGGCGGGCTTGGCCGGGGCGGGCGCGGCCTTGGGGGCGGCCTTCGGCTCGGTCTTGGCGGGCTGCGCGGTGACAGTGGCCACCGCTTCCTGCTGCTCGGCCGGCTCCGGCTTCGCGGCCGGCTTGGCCTGCCCGTCCGGGCGCGGTGTGGCGGCGCCCGGGGCCGGCCGGTAGTCGGCGAAGAAGTCGTGCCAGGCCGAATCGACGCTCGAGGGGTCGGCGAGGTAGCGCTGGTACATCTCCTCGACGATCCACTCGTTCGGGCCGAAACCCGCCAGTGGGTTCTCCTGCGAAGTCTGCTGGGTCGACACGGCCGCTAATCGCCTCTTTCACGCGGTTGTGAATGTCACGGTGGCCCCCGGTGACCCCCGGTTGCCGACGCTGGGTAAACCGATGCCAAGGCTACGCCGTGCGCTGCGCGCAGGCATTCTCGCCTCCGGCTGGTGGTCCGTTTCACAGAAGATGCCAGAAGTTCGGCAAACGCTGCGTGATCCGCCGACTCCTGCTAGACGAGCAGGACCCCGGCCGACGACGTCCGTCATCGACCGGGGTCCGTTCCGACCGTGAGGTCAGGAGATGTCGCGCTTGCGGATCGTGGCGACGCCGATCGCGCCGGCCACCACCGCGTATCCGATCAGCACGAGGGCGCCGGCCCACTGCGGCGGGTTGCCCGGGATGTCGGTGTCGCCGCCCACCATGAGCCCGGAGGCGAGCGACGGGACCAGCAGCTGGAGCTTGTTGATCCAGTCGCCGTACCGCGCCGCGAGGAGGCTGAGGACGATGACCGCGCCGATCGCGCCGCCCAGGTAGAACAGGATGCCGGTCACCGTGGCCCCGATCTGGCTGCGGATCAGCACGCCGAGCCCGACGCCGAGTACCGACCAGAGCAGGTAGGCCAGGCCGTTGAGCGCGATCGCCCGCCAGACGGCGCCGCTGCCGAGCTGCGAGCCGACGTCCACCGAGTTGAGGATCACCGGCGAGATGATCAGGTTCAGCACGGTGGTGACGAGCCAGAACAGCAGCGCGAGCACGCCGGCCGCGGCCAGCTTGGCCAGCATCACCGCGGTGCGGTGCGGCGCCGTGAGGAACGTGGTGGTCACCGTCTGGTGGAAGAACTCGCTGGTCACCACCACGATGCCCAGCAGCAGCACGATGAGCAGCCCGAAGAACTGGCCGTTGGTGTAGAGGTTGGCCGCCAGGTTGTCGGCGGCCGAGATGGCCTGCAACTGGTCGGACTGGTCGGCCGGCACCTCGCCGAAGTCCCCGCCGGCCAGCGCATCGGTCTGCAACCAGTTGAAGAACAGCGTGAGCGCCCACAGCGCCAGGCTGATCAACCCGAAGATCCACCAGGTGCTGGTGGTACGGATCTTGAGCAGTTCGGATCGGACAAGCGTCATCGGATCTCCGCCTTTCCGGCCGTCAGCTCCAGGAAGACCCCTTCGAGGTCGGGGCGCTCGGTGGTCAGCTCGTGCAGCTCGACCTTGGCGGCCAGCGCGACCCGGCCCACCGTCGGCGCGTCCACGCCGGTCACCAGCAGCGCGCCGTGCGGGTCGGTGTCGACGGTGGCCGACTGCTCGCGCAGCGCCGCGGCCAGGTCGTCGGCCTGCGGGGTACGCACCCGCACCTGCACGTCGTGCGTCATCGAAGCCATCACCTGGTCGACCGGACCCTGCCGGACCAGCTTGCCGGCCGCGATGATCACCACGTCGTCGGCGAGCAGCTGCATCTCGGAGAGCAGGTGGCTGGAGACCAGCACCGTACGTCCCTCGGCGGCCAGCCCCTTGAGGAAGCCGCGCATCCAGCGGATGCCCTCCGGGTCCAGGCCGTTGGCCGGCTCGTCCAGGATCAGCACCTGCGGGTTGCCGAGCATCGCGGCCGCGATGCCGAGCCGCTGCTTCATACCCAGCGAGTAGCCCTTGAACTTGCGCTTCGCCGCGGGCGAGAGCCCGACCAGGGCGAGCGCCTCGTCGGCGCGCTCCTTCGGCAGGCCCGCCGCCGCGCAGATCACCCGCAGGTGGTTGATGCCGGTGCGGCCCTTGTGCGCGCTGGACGCCTCCAGCACCGCGCCGACCGTACGCAGCGGGTCGGTCAGGTCGGCGTACCGGCTGCCGCCGATGGTGGCCGTGCCGGCGCTCGGCGTCACCAGGTTGAGCAGCATGCGCAGCGTGGTCGTCTTACCGGCGCCGTTGGGGCCGAGGAAGCCGGTGACCCGGCCCGGCTCGACCGTGAACGACAGGTTGTCCACCGCGCGGACGGTCTTGTATTGCTTGGTCAGGCCGGACACGATGATCTGGCCGGTCCCGGCACTGGGGCGTGGCTGCCCGTCGGACATCATTCTCCTCTCCTGCCCCGGCGGGCTCGACGCGCGCCGGTGGGGGCGCCGTTGCGGGGCGCCCCGCAACAGCCTTCCAACCCGGCGCAAGGGGGTCAATCAGGCGGGACGCGTACGCGCCGTCCTCCTCAGGGAGGAGATCAGGCCGTCGGCAGCGCCACCCAGGTGGCCCGGGCGCGGCCGAGCAGCGCGCCGTCCGAACCGTACAGGCTGGTGTGCACCTCGGCCCTGCGTCCCTCGCCGCCGACCGCGAGGCCGGTCACCACGCACTCGTCGCCGGGCCGAGGCAGCGCCGTGACCTGCGCGGCGATCCGCCCCAGCACGTACGGCCGGCCGGGTGCCAGCACCGCCCAGCCGCCCGGGCAGTCCAGCGCCGCCCACACCGTCGCGGGCACCACAGCGGCCGGCGCACGGAACGGCGCGGCGGTCCGCCCGTCCGGCAGCCGTCCGGGGAAGATCCGCAGCCCGTCCGGGTTCGCCGGACCGCAGACGTAGCAGCGGGGGAACGGGTGGTCGACCAGGCCGGGGTACGCCCGCGCGGCCTCGGCCGCCGTCGTCAGGTCCACCGGCGGCACCATCGCGTCGAGCGGCTCGACCCGGCGTACCTGGGCGATCAGGTGGCCGTCCGGATCGCGTACCTCGCCGTCGGCGGCGGCCAGCGGGGTGTCCAGCGGTGGCGGCCGGCGCAACGTGACCTCCACCGGGCCCCGGTCGTCGATCAGCGCGGCGAAGATCCCGGCGCTCCAGCCTCCGTTGCCGGAGCCGTCCGGCCCCTGGAAGCGGGCCTCGACCAGCATGTGCACCTCCGGGTTCAGCTCCGCCGGCGCCGTCGCGGGCGGTCCGCCCGGCAGCCTCGCACACGCCGTCCCGCCCCGGTCGTCCCGGTTCGCACGCCGCCGCCGGCCGGCGTTCACCGGATCGACACCCCTCATCCCGTCCGGTGGCAACCCGCGGCACCTACACAGGAGCCATGGCCGTTCTGCACGCCGCTGGCGCACCGCTCACGACCAGCGGTTACACCCTGCTGATCGCCGACGACCCGACTCTGGTCGCGGCCGCGCAACGCCTGCGCCACGAGGTGTTCGCCGGCGAACTCGGAGCCACGGTGCCGACCGCCGCCACCGGGCTCGACACCGACGAGTTCGACGCGCACTGCGACCACCTGGTGGTGGTGCGCGAGGGCACCGGCGAGGTCGTCGGCACGTACCGGCTGCTGCCGCCCGGCCGCACCGACCGCCGGTACGCCGACGCCGAGTTCGACCTGGGCCCGCTGGCCCCGCTCCGCGACCAGTTGGTCGAGGCGGGCCGCTCCTGCGTCCACCCGGACCACCGCACCGGCGCCGTGATCAACCTCATGTGGGCCGGGATCTGCCGTTACCTGCACCTGCGCGGTGCCCGGTGGCTCGGTGGCTGCGCCTCGGTGCCGGTCGCCGACGGCGGGACCGCCGCCGCGCAGGTGTGGGCCGAGGTCACCGCCCGGCACCTCGCCCCGCCGCTGCTTCGGGTCACCCCGCGCCGGCCCTGGTTCGCCGAGGCGCAGGCCGCCGACCTCGCCGCGCTCACCCCGGCGCAACGCCGGGCGCTCGTGCCGCCGCTGCTGCGCGGCTACCTGCGGCTCGGCGCCTGGGTGGCCGGGGAGCCGGCGTACGACAGGGACTTCGGCTGCGCCGACTTCTACGTGCTGTTCTCGCTGGACCGGATGAACCCGCGCTATCTGCGGCACTTCCTCGGCGAGGCCGGGTCGTGACCGCCGCCGCTGTTCCCGGGCTCGGCGCGGACCTGGGCGTGGGCGTCGAGGGGGAGGGCCTGTGGCGGCCCACCTCGGGCTGCGGGCCGTACTGCCTGCCGCCGCCGGCCGCCCCGGACGTGTCGCGGCTGCGCCGGGCGGGACGGCTGCTGGGCGTACTCGGCATGTTGCCGGCCGGGGTGGGCCTGGCCGTGCTGCTGCCGCTGCTGCCCGCCGGCCGGGGCCAGGCCGCGTTGCGCGGCTGGGCACTGTGGACGCTGCGTGCCCTCGGGATCCGGTTGCTGGTCGGAGGACGGGCGCCGCGCGGGCGCGCGCTGCTGGTCGCCAACCACGTCTCCTGGCTGGACATCCTGGCGGTGCTGGCCGTGTCACCGGCCCGGATGGTGGCGAAGCGTGAGGTCCGGAGCTGGCCGTTGGTGGGCGCGCTGGCCGCCTCGGCGGGCACCGTCTTCGTGGACCGGTCCCGGCCGCGTGACCTGCCGGCCACCGTCGCGCGGGTGGCCGGCGCGCTGCGGTCCGGCCGGTCGGTGGCGGTGTTCCCGGAGGGTACGACCTGGTGCGGCGCCGCGACGGACTGCCGGCCGGGCCGCGGCTTCCGCCCGGCGATGTTCGAGGCCGCCGTGGCGGCGGGCGCGCCGGTGGTGCCGTTGCGCATCGGCTACCGGTACGCGGGCGACCCGAGCACGCTGCCCGCCTTCCTGGGTGAGGAGACGCTCTGGGCCTCGGTACGCCGGGTGCTCGCCGCCCGGGACCTGACCGTGTCGGTGACGGTGAGCGCCGCGCTGCACCCGGCAGAGGGTGCGGACCGCAGGGCGCTGGCCCGGATCGCCGAGGCCGCGATCCACCCGACTCCTCGTCCCGTGCTCGCGACCCGGCTCTACCTGGCGGCCTGACCCGCCGGGCCGGAGACGCGACATAGTCGCGATAGTGTCTTGTTCAGTCGCGATGTATCGCGTTATGCTCCTCGCAACACCTGGCGCGCCGTCGATCGGCCCGCCGACGAGGGGAGCGTGTCATGGCCAGTTGGACGGTCGACAACCCGCAGCGGATCACGCTGGACGAGCCGATCACCCGGGTCGACGCCGAGCTGATCAGCGGTCGGCTCAACGTGGTCGGCGCCGACGGTCCGGCCCGGGTCGACGTGACCCGGATCAGCAACAGGCCGCTCCTCGTCGAGGTGCGCGACGGGCGGCTGACGATCCGGCACAAGCGCAAGCCCGGCCTGCTCGGCATCTTCTCCTGGTTCGGCAACCGGATCCGGGCCGAGGTGTCGGTCGCCGTTCCGCCGGACGTGCTCGCCACCCTGTCGGTGGTCAGCGGCGCGCTCGTCGCCTCCGGGCTGCGCCGGGAGACCCGGGTCGACGTCACCTCCGGCCAGGTCACGCTGCGCGGGCTGCGGGGGCGCACCAGCGCGAAGGTCATCTCCGGGCCGGTCGAGGCGCTCGGCATCGGCGGCGACCTGGACCTGGAGACGGTGTCCGGCGAGCTGATCCTGGCCGACAGCGCGCCCGAGCGGGTCCGCGCCCACGCCGTCTCCGGCTCGATCACCTGCGACCTGGACAACCCGCGCGGCAGCGAGATCCGGCTCAGTGCCATCTCCGGCAGCATCACCGTGCGGGTCCGCGAGGACAGCGACCTCACGGTGCACCTGCACACCACCTCGGGCAAGATCACCAGCGGCTTCCCGCAGGTGGACAGCGGTGGGCGCGGCCTGGGCTCGATCAAGGACAGCCACGGTGTGCTCGGCGGGGGTGCGGGTAGGCTCTGGGCCTCCGCGACCTCCGGCAGCATCGCGCTGCTCGCCCGCCCGGTCGCGCCCGCCGACCATGTGGAGGACGTGCCGTGACCGCCGTGTTCAGCCACGGCCGGCTCCGGCTCTACCTGCTGAAGCTGCTCGACGACGGCCCGAAGCACGGCTACGAGCTGATCCGTCTGCTGGAGGAGCGCTTCCTCGGCCTGTACGCGCCCAGCGCCGGCACCATCTACCCGCGCCTGCAACGGCTGGAGGCCGAAGGGCTGGTCACCCACACCGCCGCGGGCGGGCGCAAGGTCTACGAGATCACCGAGGCGGGCCGCGCCGAACTGCGGCAGCGCGCCGACGAGCTGTCGACGCTGGAGAGCGACATCGGCGCCGCCGTCGAGGATCTGTCCGCGCTGGCCGGGGAGATCCGCACCGAGGTACGCGGATCGGTGCGCGACCTGAAGCGGGAGCTGCGCGAGGTGGCCCGGCAGACCCGGCAGGGCGGCTGGACGGCGTCCGCCGGCGCCCGGCCGGCGGGCGACGGGGGATCGGCCCGCCCGGACGACTCGCCGCTGCTCGCCGACTTCGACCAGCGGTTGGCCGCGTTCACCGTCGAGGTCGGGGCGCTGGTCCGGGCCCGGCGGCTCAGCGACAACCAGCTCCGTACCGCGATCCGGCTGCTCGACGGCGCGCTGGAAGGGCTGCGGCGGCTGCTCCGCTGATCTCACAGGTTGTTTCCAGCCGGCACCCAGCGCGACCGCAGCCGGAGCGCGGATGATGGGTCGCATGGCGGCTACCCAGACCGAGGCCCGGCTTCTCGTCGTCGAGGACGACCCCAACATCCTCGAACTTCTCTCCGCGAGCCTGCGCTTCGCGGGCTTCGACGTGGCGACCGCGACCAGCGGCAGCGCCGCCCTGAACGCCGCCAAGGACCACCGGCCCGACCTGGTGGTGCTCGACGTGATGCTGCCCGACCTGGACGGCTTCGAGGTCATCCGGATGCTGCGCGAGGGCGGTACCCGTACCCCGGTGGTCTTCCTGACCGCGCGCGACGCCACCGACGACAAGATCCGTGGGCTCACCCTGGGCGGCGACGACTACGTCACCAAGCCGTTCAGCCTGGAGGAGCTGACCGCCCGGATCCGGGCGGTGCTGCGGCGTACCGCTACCGGCGAGCAGACCCCGTCCCGCCTCACCTTCGCCGACCTGGAGCTGGACGAGGAGACGCACGAGGTGCACCGGGCCGGCCAGCGCGTGCAGCTGTCGCCGACCGAGTTCAAGCTGCTGCGCTACCTGATGCTCAACGCCAACCGGGTGCTCAGCAAGGCGCAGATCCTCGACCACGTCTGGAACTACGACTTCCGCGGTGACGACAACATCGTCGAGTCGTACATCTCGTACCTGCGGCGCAAGGTCGACAACACCCAGCCCCGCCTGATCCACACGCTCAGGGGAGTGGGATACGTGCTACGCAAGCCGGCGGCGTGAACGTCGTCCACGACGCGAAGGGCAGGCTGCGCAGCGTCCCGCTCCGGCTGAAGCTCGTCGCCGCCGTCCTCGCGCTCGTGGCTGTGGCGCTCGTCGTGATCAGCGGCCTGACGGCGTTCCTGCTGCGCAACTATCTGATCGGGCAGGCGGACGACCAGCTCCGCGGCGGCGCGTACACGGTGGCCAACACGCTCGACAAGGCCGGCGGCGGCCCAATCAAGATCACCATTCCGTCGGACTACGTGGCGTCCGTCATGGCGCCCGGCGAGTTGCCGGAGGAGCCGACGCGCTACGAGGGCCTGCGCGAAGAGGAACTGCCCCGCTTCCCCTCCGAATTCGCGGGCTACCAGGATCGGGTGGGCAAGCCGTTCACCGTCCGCTCCGAGGACGGCCGCAGCAGGTGGCGGATGCTCTACACCGCCCTGCCCGACGGGCGGATCATCGCGCTCGGGCAGCACCTCACCGGCGTCGACTCCGCGGTCGGGCGGCTGGTGTGGATAGACCTCCTGGTCGGGGGCGCGGTGCTGATCTCGCTGGCGTCCGTCGGCGCCGGGATCGTCCGTACCAGCCTGAAGCCGCTGGTGGAGATAGAGCGTACGGCGGCGGCCATCGCCGGCGGTGACCTGACCCGGCGGGTGCCCGACCCGGAGGAGGGGCGGTCGTGCCCGACCTCGGAGCTGGGCCGCCTGTCCCGGGCGCTGAACGCCATGCTGGCGCAGATCGAGGCCGCGTTCACCGCGCGGGCCGCCTCCGAGGCGGCGGCGCGCAGCGCCGAGATGGGCGCACGGGACGCCGCCGCGTACGCGCAGGCGTCGGAGGCGCGGGCCCGCCGGTCCGAGGAGCGGATGCGGCAGTTCATCGCGGACGCCTCGCACGAGCTGCGCACGCCGCTGACCACCATCAGAGGCTTCGCCGAGCTGTACCGGCAGGGCGCGGCCCGCGCGCCGGAGCAGACCGCGGACCTGCTGCGCCGCATCGAGGACGAGGCGTCCCGGATGGGTCTGCTGGTGGAGGACCTGCTGCTGCTGGCCCGGATGGACCGGGAACGGCCGATCGCGTTGAGCCCGGTCGAGCTGCCGGTGCTGGCGTCCGACGCGGTGGAGGCGGCCCGGGTGGTCGACCCGGACCGGCGGATCGAGCTGGAGCGGGAGCCGGGCTCCGGCCCGCTGGTGGTGCTCGGCGACGACGCCCGGCTGCGCCAGGTGATCGGCAACCTGATGACGAACGCGCTCACCCACACCCCGTCCGACGCCTCGGTGACGCTGCGGCTGCGGGCGGAGGCGGGCAACCTCGCCGTGGTGGAGGTGGCGGACACCGGTCCGGGCCTCACCCCGGAGCAGGCCGAGCGCGTCTTCGAGCGGTTCTACCGGGTGGACGCGGCGCGTACCCGCCGGGCCGGCGGACCGATCAGCACCGGCCTCGGCCTGGCCATCGTGGCCGCGCTCGTCGCCGCGCACCACGGCACGGTCGAGGTGGCGGAGACGCCGGGCGGCGGGGCGACGTTCCGGGTGAAGCTGCCGCTGCTGCCCGAGGCGCCCGAGCCGGGCGAGTGACATTCAGAAAACTTCCAGGCGGATTCCAGGCTGGTGACAGTGCTACGGGGAAAGCTGGTGACATGACCGACCACGAGACCGATCCGCAGCGGTCGCCGGCCCCCGCCGACGCCGAGCCGTCGCACCACACCGCCGAGCTGCCCCGCGTCGAGAGCGGGACGTCGGACTCCTCCACCACCCCGGCCGCGGCGTCGGTTCCGGCCGACTCCCCGGCCGCCGGAACCAGCACGCCCGCCGGACACACGAACCCGGCGGAGAGCGCCGGCAACGCCGCGCCCGCCGGGCCGTACCCGCCGCAGCCGGCGACGCCGTCCGCGCCGCCGTACCCGGCCTCGGGGCAGCCGCAGCAGCCCCACCCGTGGTACGGGCAGCAGCACCAGCAGGGCGGCTGGAACCAGCAGGCCGCCGGCGGCTACCCGTCCACACAGCACGGCGGCCCGGTGCCGTCGTACCAGGCACAGCCGTACCAGACGCAGCAGGGCTACCAGCCCTACCAGCCCGGGCAGCCGATGCCGCAGTGGGGCCCGCAGCAGCCGGCCCGCCCCAGCCGTGCCGGGAAGTTCGTCGGCGCGGGCGCGCTGGCACTGGTCCTGATGCTCGGCTCCGGCGCAGCCGGCGGCGCGCTCGCCCTCGCGCTCGACGAGGGCGGCCCCACCCGCACCCACTCCTCCGCCCCGGTCATCAACAGCGCCGACCTGCCCAAGATCGCGGCCTCCGTCCAGGACAGCATCGTCACGATCATGACGAACAGCGGTGAGGGTTCCGGGGTGATCCTCAGCGCCGACGGGTTCGTGCTCACCAACAACCACGTCGTCGCCGGCGCGGGTGGCGACACCGTGCGGGTGGTCTTCGCCGACGGCAAGAGCGCCTCCGCGAAGATCGTCGGCACCGACCCGAAGACCGACCTCGCGGTGGTCCGGGCCGGCGGCATGAGCGACCTGAAGGCGGCCAAGTTCGGCGACAGCGACGCCATGCAGGTCGGTGACCAGGTGCTCGCCCTGGGCAGCCCGCTCGGCCTCCAGGGCTCGGTCACCGCCGGCATCCTCAGCGCCCGCGACCGCACCATCCAGGCGGGGGAGGGTGGCCAGCAGAACCCGCAGCAGGGCGCCAGCTCGATCTCCGGCCTGCTCCAGACCGACGCCCCGATCAACCCGGGCAACTCCGGCGGCGCGCTCGTCAACACCCGGGGCGAGGTGATCGGCATCAACACCGCCATCGCCACCGCCGGGCAGGGCAGCACCGGAAACATCGGCGTCGGCTTCGCCATCCCGAGCAACAAGGCCAAGGACGTGGCCGAGAAGCTCCAGCGCGGCGAGAAGATCAGCCACCCGTCGCTCGGGGTGAGCGTGAACGGCGCCGAGGACGGTGGGGCGCTGGTCGCCGCCGTCACGCCCGGCAGCCCCGCCGAGAAGGCCGGGATCCAGCGCGGCGATGTGATCACCAAGTTCGGCGGCAAGGTGATCAACGACTCGAACGACCTGGTCGGCGCCGTGCAGGCCGGCAAGGTCGGTGACCGGGTCGAGGTGCAGTACAAGCGAAACGGATCCACCGAGAACGCAACCGTGACGCTCGCCGAGACGTCATAGTCCCGAGGACCTGCCTCCCTCCTGGGCGGCGGGTGACGGAGCCAAGGGGGTTGGCTCCGTCACCCGCCGCCCCTCCTCGTTTCTCACCCGGTACGGGTGAGCGCGCCTCACCCGTACCGGCGGCACGCTCGGGACATGACCACCACGTCCGCCGTGCGTACCGACCAGGAGATCCAGCGCGACGTCCTCGCCGAACTGGACTGGGACGCGCAGACCCGGGCCACCGAGGTCGGCGTGACGGTCTCGCAGGGCGTCGTCACCCTCACCGGGCAGGTGGACAGCTACGCCCGGCGGTGGGCCGTCGAGCGATGCGCCCACCGGGTACGCGGCGTACGGGCGGTCGCCAGTGACCTGGCGGTCGACCTACCCGCCACGGACCTGCGTACCGACGCCGACATCGCGATCGCGGCGAGCCGGGCACTGGAGTGGGACAGCTTCGTGCCCGCCGAGCGGCTGGACGTCACGGTGGCCGACGGCTGGGTGATGCTCCGCGGCGAGGTCGAGTTCGGCTTCCAGCGCCGTACCGCCGAACGGGAGCTGCGCCGGCTGCGCGGCGTACGCGGGGTGACGAACCTGGTCGAGGTGCGGCCACCGACCCCGCCGAGCGACGAGCAGAAGCGGCTCGACCTGCGCCGCCTGCTGCTACGGCGTACCGGAACCGAGCGGATCGACGCCCGGGTCGACGGCGACACGGTGGTGCTCGACGGCGTGGTGAGCGCCTGGTGGCAGCGGGAGGACGCGGAACGGGCCGCCTGGGCACTGCCCGGCGTACGGGAGGTGCACGTCGGGATCGTGGTGGCCGGCTGACCGGCTGTCGTTTACCGCGGGCCGGGTCGGGAACCCGCGCCCAGCGGGGTACGCCGGGGACCGACGGGGAGGACTCGTGGCCGTGAACCAGCAGTCCTCGGAGCGCGCGGGGGCCGGCGGTCCGTTGCGGATCGCCATGGTGGTGCCGCCGTGGCTGACCGTGCCGCCGCCCGGCTACGGCGGGCTGGAGACGGTGGTGGCGGGCCTCGTCGACGCGCTCGTCGACCGGGGGCACAGCGTCACGCTGTTCGGTGCCGGCACCGAGCACGGCACCGCCGCCGACTTCGTCTCCACCTGCGACGACCTCCAGTACGAGCGGATGGGCGAGTCGCTGCCCGAACTGGCGCACCTGGCCCACGTGGACCGCCTGGTCGACCCGGCCGACTTCGACCTGATCCACGACCACACCACGATCGGCCCGATGGTGGCCGGCCGCCGCCGGGTACCCACAGTGGCCACCGTGCACGGCAACCCGGTCGGCGAGTACGGCACGGTGCTCGGCAACACCGACCGTGGGGTGGGCCTGGTCGCGATCTCGCACGCCCAGCGCCGGGCGAACCCGGGGCTGCCCTGGGCCGGCACCGTGCACAACGCGATGCCCCTGCGCGACATCCCGCGCAAGCGCAGCCCGGGTGCGGGCCCGGTGCTCTGGCTGGCCCGGTTCAGCCCGGACAAGGGCCCGGACGTGGCGATCGCGGCCTGCCGGGCGGCCGGGCTGCCGCTCACGCTCGCGGGCAAGTGCAACGAGCCGGCCGAGCGCCGCTACCTGGAGCAGGTGGTCCGGCCGCTGCTCGGCGACGACGTGACGCCCGTGGTGAACGCCGACCGGGCGACCGCGCTGCGGCTGCTGCTGGACGCCCGCTGCCTGATCATGCCGATCCAGTGGGCGGAGCCGTTCGGCATGGTGATGGTGGAGGCGATGGCGACGGGTACGCCGGTGGTGGCGCTGGGCCGGGGCGCGGTGCCGGAGCTGGTCCGTGACGGGGTCACGGGTTTCGTCTGCGACCACCCGGGCGAGCTGCCGGCGGCGTTGCGGGCGGCGGCGGAGCTGGACCCGGCGGACTGCGTGGCGCACGTGGCGGAGAACTTCTCGGTGGAGCGGATGGTCGCCGACTACGAGGCGGTCTACCGGGGCTTCCTGGCCGCGCGGGCGCCCGCACGGCCGGCCCGGGCGGTGGTGCCCGCCGTCGCCGGCTGACCCGTCCGGCGGGGCCAGACCGTCGCCCGCTGACCCCCGTCAGGTCTGCCCGGCCACGAGCTCCGCCGCCGCGGCGTCGAGTCGCCGCGCGTACCCGGGGCTGATGCTGCCCTCGCGGCGGCGCTCGTCGATCTTGCCGCGGAGCCGGTCCACGGCGGCGGTCACCTCGGTCCCGCCGTTCGCGGCGACCGCGTTACGCAGCAGGTTGCGCAGGTCCACCCCGACGTCCTCGCGGATCTGGCCCTCGGTCAGCCCGGCCTCGATCAGCCCGTCCACCCGTTCGGCGGCGTCGGCCTGACCGGCGGCCGGCGGGCGGGCGCCGCCGGTCGACGGCGGAGTCGTCGGCGCGGCCGGCGGCGTGGTGGCCGGCGCCTCGGTCACCGGCGGTTCGGCGGGCGACGGCTGTACCGGCCCGGCGGTCGGCAGCACCCGGGGGTCGGCGGGCCGGTCCGGTGTCAGCGGGGGCACCAGCAGCGCCGCCGCGGCGACCACTGTCACGCCGACGGCCGCCAGCG
>NZ_WBKS01000118.1:0-18973 GCF_008868145.1 Micromonospora sp. AMSO1212t | reverse complement strand
GGGGTGGCGGAGGACGTTTTCTTCTCGGCCTGGGCCTACGCCTACCACGCTCACCCGGGTGCCGGTCAGCTCCTCGATACGGGCGATGTAGCGCCTCGCGTTCTCCGGGAGCTCGTCCTCGGTCCGCGCCTTGGTGATGTCCTCCCACCAGCCGTCGAGCTCTTCGTAGATCGGCGTGGCGTGGTGGAAGTCCGTCTGCGTCATCGGCATGTCGTCGAAGCGCTCACCGTTGATCTCGTACCCGACGCAGATCGGCACCTTGGGCAGGCCGGTCAGCACGTCCAGCTTGGTGACCACCAGGTCGGTGACGCCGTTGAGGCGGCACGCGTACCGGGCCACCACGGCGTCGAACCAGCCGCAGCGGCGCTCCCGGCCGGTGGTGGTGCCGTACTCGTGGCCGACCTTGCGCAGGTGCTGCCCGTTGTCGTCGAACAGCTCGGTCGGGAACGGGCCGGAGCCCACCCGCGTCGTGTACGCCTTGCTCACCGCGATGACCTTGGTGATCGCGGTCGGCGGGATGCCGGCACCCACGCACGCCCCGCCGGCCGTCGGGTTCGACGACGTGACGAACGGGTAGGTGCCGTGGTCCATGTCGAGCATGGTGGCCTGGGCGCCCTCCAGCAGCACGGTCTCGCCGCGGTCGAGCGCGTCCCAGAGCATCACCCGGGTCTCGGCGATGTACGGGCGCAGCCGCTCGGCGTACTGGAGGTACTCCTCGACGGTCTCCTCGACGTCGATCGCCTTGCGGTTGTAGATCTTGAACAGCAGCTGGTTCTTCTCGCGGAGCGCCAGCTCCAGCTTCTTGCGCAGGATGCCCGGGTCGAGCAGGTCCTGCAGGCGGATGCCCATCCGGGCGACCTTGTCGCCGTACGCGGGGCCGATGCCCCGGCCGGTGGTGCCGATGCGGGAGCTGCCCAGGTAGCGCTCGACCACCCGGTCCAGCGCCCGGTGGTGCGGCATGATCAGGTGCGCGTCGCCGGAGATGCGCAGGCGAGACACGTCCACGCCACGCTCGGCGAGCCCGTCGATCTCCTGGAGCAGCACCTTCGGGTCGACCACCACACCGTTACCGATCACGATCATCGCGCTCGGTGACAGCGCCCCGGACGGCATGAGGTGCAGCGCGTACTTCTGGCCGTCCGGCGTGATCACCGTGTGGCCTGCGTTGTTGCCGCCGGAGTAGCGCACGACGTAGTCGACCCGCTCACCCAGCAGGTCGGTAACCTTGCCCTTGCCCTCGTCGCCCCACTGGGCGCCGAGCAGCACGATCGCTGGCATCTTCTCGCCTCCAGAAGGCTCGGGTGCCAGGTGGCGACCGGTCAGCGAGCCCGGGGTGTCAGGCTAACAAGTAGTGACGGCGGGACCAGCAGGGGTTGGTCGGAAAGCAGGAGGCTCCTTCGTGTACGACGTGGTGCTGCTCACCCTCGGCTCGGAGCGGGACGCTCCCGGTGGTGGCTGCGGCAGCGGCGGCGCCTGCTGCGGCGGCGCGGACGACACCGGCTCCGAGACCGGCGAGGAGCGCTGCGAGACGCCGCGCGTACCGGTGCTGGCCTGCGCGGACGAGCTGACCGCCCGGGGTGCCCGGGTGACCACCGTGACCGCCCGGTCGGACTCCGAGATCGACGAGGTGCTGGCCCGCCTCGACGGTCCGCCGCGCGCCGACGGCCTCACCTGGCCGGATTCCGACGGCAAGACCCGGCTGATCGTCGCCACGGCGAGTGACGGTCAGTTGCGCGCCGTCCTGCGCCGGCTGGTCCGCCGGTACGCTCCGCCGCCGAGTCGCCGCCCCGCGGACCTGGCCGACAGCCGTACGGTGCCCGACCTGCCCCCGGTCGGCGTGCTCCCGCTCGATCCGGCCCGATCCGGGACGGCGCGGGACCTGGCGGCACAGCTCGGGCTGCCCCGGGATCCGGCGGGTGTGGCCGCCGCGGTGCTGGACGGCACCGCCCGGCGGCTGGACCTGCTGCGCAACGACGGCGGCTCGGTGACGCTCGACGGAGCGCTGCTCGGCGCCGCCGACGACGCCGGCCGACCGCTGCACTGGCGGGCCCGGGTCGAGGTCGACGGCACGGTGCTCAGCGACGGCTCCGAGCCGATCACCGCGTGCGCGATCGGCAACGCGGGCGGGTACGCGCGCCTGGGCGAGGTGGACCTGCTGGGCGGCCCGGATCCGGCCGACGGGCGGGTGACGGTGGGCGTCGCCGTACCAGTGGTGACCCGGTCGGCGTTGGGCCGGAAGAAGGTCCGGCTGGAGGTGCGCCGGGCGCGGGGCCGCGCGGTGGCGGTGGTGCCCCGCGACGAGAAGGTGCCCTTCCTCGACGACGGCGTCGAGGGCGAGCTGAGCCGCAAGCGCTCCTGGTGGACCGAGCCGGGCGCCTGGGCGGTCTGGACGGGCTGACCTCGGTCGATCCCCACCCGGCTCGCGGCGCTGGCCGGACCGCCTATCCTCGGCGGAAGGAATGGGGAGGAACCGTGGTGCACGAGAACGACGACCGGGCCCACGTACCGGGCCGACCGCAGGTGCCGCAGCGGGACGTCGAGCCGCTCTGGCCGCCGGAGGAGACCGATGCGGCGGCGGCCGCGATCCCGCCGTGGGCGTCGGTGCCCTGGCCGCTTCCGCCGGCCGACGCTCCCACACCCGCGGCGGCGGACGTCCCGGCGCCACCGGCGCCCGCTGTCGATCTGGACCTGCCGTTCACGCTCGACCAGGCGACGGCCGGCCCGTCACCGGCCCAGCCGGTACCGGCGGCGTCCGGCTCACCGGTGGTCTCCGACGCGCCGACGACGCCTGGTGTGCCGGCCACGGCCGGCTCGCCGGCCACGGCGCCGGTGAGCCCGCCCCCGTCCACGTCGCAGGCGGCTCCCGCACCGACGACAACGCCCGCCAACGGCACCACCGGCCCAGGTACCACCGGCTCGGGTTCTGCCGGCTCGGGTTCTGCCGGCGAGGGCGCCGGGAACGGACGGACCACCTCGCCGTGGGCTCAGCCGCCGCAGCGGGCCGGCTCGGACTCCGCCACCACGCCGGACCCCGCCGACGGCACGGCTCCGCCGTCCGACGCAGCGGAGGCCGACAGCACCGTCGCCGGCCGCGCCACCGTGGCGCCGCTCATGCCGTCCGACGCCCTCCCCACCGAGGGCACCGCCACGGGCCGGGCCGCTGTCGCCGGGACGCCGGCCCAGCCGACGCCGGAATCCGGCACGGGACCGGCCGGGCCGGGCGAGCCCGCTCCGGAGTCGCCGCCCCGCCTCGGGCCGTTCCCGCCGTCGCCGGGCGTTCCGGTGCAGCCGTCCGCGTACGGCACCGGCTACCCGTCGCCCGGGTACCCGCCGCAACCCGGCCAGCCCGGGTATTCGCCGCAGCCCGGCCAGCCCGGGTACCCGCCGCAACCCGGTCAGCCCGGCTGGTACCCGCCGCCCGGCTGGACGCCCCAGGCCGGCGTGCCACAGCCGGGCGGCCCGATGCCCCCGCAGGCGCCGGTGTCCGGCCCGGTGGCGCCCCCACCACCGCATCAGCCTCCGGCTCACCCGGAGCAGGGCTGGACGCCGCAGCAGGCGGTGCCCCCGACCGCCGAGGACTTCGCCCGCCGCCGCCAGGCCCGGCCGGTCGACCCGGTGGCCACCATGGGCGTACGCGCGGTGGTCAACAAGATCGGGCTGGTCCGGCTCGCGCCGGGGCGGCACGAGCAGGAGACGAAGCGCGACATCGAGATGGTCCGCCGCAACTTCGGCGGCCTGCGCCAGGTGACAGTGGTCAACCCGAAGGGCGGCGCCGGCAAGACGGTGGCCATCCTGCTGCTCGCCATGACGTTCGGCCAGAAGCGCGGCGGATACGTGCTGGCCTGGGACAACAACGAGACCCAGGGCACCCTCGGCATGCGCGCGCAGCAGGACTTCCACGCCCGTACGGTGCGGGACATGCTGCGCGACCTGGCCCAGTTCCAGGGGCCGCACGGCCGGGTGGGTGACCTGTCGCAGTACGTCCGCTCACAGGGCGAGGGCATGTTCGACGTGCTGGCCTCGGACGAGTCCGCGACCGGTGGCGAGATGCTCACCGCGGCCGCGTTCGCGGAGATCCGTGAGGTGGTCAGCCGGTTCTACAAGCTGATCTTCGTGGACACCGGGAACAACGTCCGGGCGCAGAACTGGCAGGCCGCGATGGACGCCACCGATCAGCTCGTGGTCACCATGTCGGCCCGGAACGACTCGGCCGAGACCGCCGCCCGGATGCTCGACCACCTGGAGCAGAGCGGCCGGCAGCGGCTGGTCCGGCAGGCGGTCACAGTGGTCTCGATGCCGCCGTCGCGCAAGGAGATCGACCTGCCCGCGATCCAGGCCCACTTCGCGGCGCGGACCCGGGCGGTGCTGCTGGCGCCGTACGAGCGGCTCATCGACACCGGCGAGCCGCTGCGGTACGGGCAGCTCTCCTCCGCCACCCGGGACGCCTGGCTGAAGATCGCCGCGTCGGTGGCGGAAGGGTTGTAGGACGGGCGCGACGGCCGACCACCCGAAGGCCGGCCGTCGCGGCAGTGGTCAGTCGCCGGACAGCGCGTCGCCGGCGGCCGGGTCGCAGTCGCGGAGGAACTGGGCGCACCGGGCCGCCTCGTCCGCCTCGCCGATCTCCCCCGCCGCGCGGGACAGCACGTAGAGGCAGCGGAGGAAGCCCCGGTTGGGCTTGTGCGACCAGGGCACCGGGCCGTGGCCCTTCCAGCCGCTGCGGCGCAGCTGGTCGAGGCCCCGGTGGTAGCCGGTGCGGGCGTACGCGTACGCCGTGACGACCTGATCCGCGGCGAGCGCGCGGCCGGCCAGCGCGGCCCAGGCCGCGCTGTAGGTCGGGAAACGGGCCGCGACCTCGGCGTACGCCTCGTCGGTGCCCTGCTCGGCCGCCGCCGCCAGCGCGGCGTCGGCCTCCTCGTGGGTAGGGAGCAGGGTGGCCGGTGGCTCAGGCAACAGGTTCTGCATCGCCCCATTCAACCCGCTTCGCCCTCGGGTACGCGAGGGGCCTCGCCCGTACGGCTGGCTGAACGGCTGAGGGTTTCGTCACGCCTGCGGCTAAAGCACACGTACCCGCGGCCCATGCCGCCGCCGTGGTTCTTGCACTACAAATACAGATCCGGAGCCTCCCCAGGACCCGGTTACGCAGGAGCCCGGCGGCGTGCCCGCCGGGCTCCTGTCGTACCCGCCCCGGTTTCGGCACTTGCCGTGCGGGGGCAGGATGGCCTGGTGCCGACCCCACCGCCCGCGGACGTCATCGAGCCGCACGCGCCCCACGCCAACGAGATCGAGACCCGAACCGCGTTCGAGCAGCGGCTGGCCGGGGGAACCCTGGCCGGCCTGACCGTGCAGGGCCTGCGCCTCGACCTCGACCCGGTTCCCGACCTGCGCGGCGTCGACGTCACCGGCACGCTCTTCGTGGGCTGCCGCTTCGCCGGCCGCGAGGTGGGCGCGGACCTGGTCCGCCGGGGCGCCAACGTGGTCCCGCCGTTCTCCGGGCTGCCGTACCCGACCCAGCCGTCGCACCTCTACACCGCCGACGAACTGGCCGCCGGGTTCGTCGAGGGCGGGTTCGCCGAGATGTACGACACCCGGGTGTACGCGCACTTCCGGGCGCACGGCGGCGCGCTGCCGGACGTGCGCGAGGCGCTCGGTCAGCGACTGCACGACCACGGTGTGGACAACGCGCTGGCCGACGCCACCCGGTCGTGGCTGGCCGCGCACGGGCCGCAGTCGGTGGTGGGTGTGATGGGCGGGCACGCGGTGCCGCGCGGCAGCGTCGCGTACCGGATGGCCGCCGTGCTGGGCTGGGAGCTGGCGCGGGCCGACCGCCTGGTGGTCACCGGCGGCGGTCCGGGCGTGATGGAGGCGGCGAACCTCGGCGCGTTCCTCGCGGCCTGGCCGGCCGAGGAGTTGTCCGCCGCGATCGACGTGCTCGCCGTCGCGCCGGACTTCACCGACCACGACCGGTACACGGCGGCGGCGCTGGCGGTACGCAGGCGGTACGCGGACGGCCCGACGCTGCCGTCGCCCCGCCCGTCGGCGCCCGGCACCGAGTGGGCCCGTTCCGGCGGGCTGGCCATCCCCACCTGGCTGTACGGCCACGAGCCGGCGAACCTGTTCGCGGGCCGGATCGCGAAGTACTTCTCCAACGCCATCCGGGAGGACACGATCCTGCGGCTGGCCCGGGGCGGGATCGTGTTCGCGCCCGGCAAGGCCGGCACCGTGCAGGAGGTGTTCCAGGCGGCCACCAAGACGTTCTACGGCACCGACGGGGCCAGCGGGGCGTACGTCTTCCTGGACCGCGCGTACTGGACCACGGAGCTGCCGGTGGAGTCGCTGCTGCGGCCGCTGTTCGCCGCGTCCCCGTTCGGCGACCTGTCGCACACGATCCACGTGATCGACGACGTCCGCGACGCCGTCCGGGTGCTGACCGCCGGATGAGACACGGAAGGCCGGCACCCGCCCGGGCACCGGCCTTCCGTTCACGCGCGAGGCGTCACTTCATGGTGGTGCCGGTGGAGCGCAGGTGCTCGCAGGCCTCGACCACGCGGGCGGCCATGCCGGCCTCGGCGGCCTTGCCCCAGACGCGCGGGTCGTACATCTTCTTGTTGCCGACCTCGCCGTCGACCTTCAGCACGCCGTCGTAGTTGCGGAGCATGTGGTCCGCGACCGGGCGGGTGAAGGTGTACTGGGTGTCGGTGTCGATGTTCATCTTCACCACGCCGTAGTCCAGCGCCTCCCGGATCTCCGACAGCAGCGAGCCGGAGCCGCCGTGGAAGACCAGGCTGAGCGGCTTCTCCTTGCCGTACTTGGCGCCGACCGCGTCCTGGATCTGCTTGAGCACCTCGGGGCGCAGCTTGACGTTGCCCGGCTTGTAGACGCCGTGCACGTTGCCGAAGGTCAGCGCCGCCATGTAGCGGCCCTTCTCGCCCAGGCCGAGCGCGTCGACCATGGCCAGGCCGTCCTCGACGGTGGTGTAGAGCTTGTCGTTGATGGCGTTCTCGACGCCGTCCTCCTCGCCGCCGACGACGCCGACCTCGATCTCGAGGACGATCTTGCCCTTGGCGGCCTCGGCGAGCAGCTGCTCGGCGATCTCCAGGTTCTCCGCCACCGGCACGGCCGAGCCGTCCCACATGTGCGACTGGAACAGCGGCTCCTGGCCGGCCTTGACGCGCTCCTGCGAGATGGCCATCAGCGGCCGGACGAACTTGTCCAGCTTGTCCTTCGGGCAGTGGTCGGTGTGCAGCGCGATGTTGACCGGGTACTTCTTGGCGACCTCGTGCGCGTACGCGGCGAACGCCACCGCGCCGGTCACCATGTCCTTCACGGACGGGCCGGACAGGTACTCCGCGCCACCCGTGGAGACCTGGATGATGCCGTCGCTCTCCGCATCGGCGAAGCCCTTGAGCGCCGCGTTCAGCGTCTGCGAGGAGGTCACGTTGATCGCGGGGTACGCGTACCGGCCGGCCTTGGCCCGGTCCAGCATCTCCGCGTAAGCCTCGGGGGAAGCGATGGGCATGTCGAACGCTCCTTACTTACCGCTCTCGGCCGTGCAGGCCGCTGTCTTCCATGGGCGCGACCGTTCCGGTCGCTCACGTCCACGGGTGCGCCGGACCGCGCTGTCCACCGCGGGCAGTATCCCGCAGGAGCGTGAGCGGGGCACAACCGGCCCGGACGCCGCTCACCGATTCTCCAGCCGGTCCGGTACGACGACGCTGATCAGCCAGCTCACCACCGCGACCACGATGGCGCCCCAGAAGGCGGCCCAGAAGCCGTCCACGTGGAACGGGAGCTTCAGCACGCCGGCGATCCAGTCGGTCAGCAGGAACAGCAGAGCGTTCACCACGAGCGCGAACAGACCGAGTGTGAGCAGGTAGAACACGCAGCCGAACACCTTGATGAGCGGCTTGAGCACCGCGTTGACCACACCGAAGACCAGTGCCACCACGATCAGGGTGAGCACGTTGTTGCCGGTGTTACGGCCGCTCACCTCCACTCCGGGCACGATCAGCGTCGCGATCCACAACGCGACCGCGGTGATCGCCAGTCGGATCAGGAAGCCCATGCCTCCCATCCTGGCACCGGCCGCGCGCCGGGAGCGGGACAATCGCCGACTCCGCCGTTCCGCCCGCCACCCAGCGGTGGCCCGGAGCAGCCCGTACGGTGGTGGGGACGATGCCCGCACGGAGAACAGGGAGGGACGATGGGTCAGCCCGACGAGGACTTCGCCCCCAGTGACCACCTCGCCCCGGAGGAGCGGGATCTGGAGGCCGAGCCGGCCGACGCGGTCGAGCAGGCCACCACTGTGACCCCGGACGACACCGACGGCGAGCCGCACCGGGGCATGGAGGTCGACGACTGGGACGCCATGGAGCAGGCCCGCGTCGTCACCGCCGACGAGGACGACTACCGCTGAGCCGGCACCCGGTCACCGCAGGGCGGTGACCCGGTCCGGGTGGGCGGCGACCCACTGGGCCAGCCGATCCGCGCGCAACGCGTCCAGGAAACCCGGGGCGAGCGTCGGATCCGGCTCGAATCCGCGACCTGTCCAGTCGTCGAAGTCCACCGGAAAGCTGAGCCCGACCGGCTCGGCGGCGGCAGCGCGGCCGCTCGCGGCCACCAGCGCCGGCAGCGACAGGTCGCCGGTGTCCGCCGTGACGGCCGGTCCGACCCGCAGCAGCAGCCGGCCGAGCTGTGCCGGGTCGGTCACCGTCCCCTGCTCCCGCAGTTGGCGGAGCAGGCCGGCGGCGTAACGCGCCGCGTTGCGGTCCCGGTCCAGCCCGCCGTCGCGCAGGCCGTACCGCTGCCGCAGCAGGTCCACCGCCGCCGCGCCGTTCAGCCGCTGGCATCCAGCCGGGAAACGCCGCTCGGTGTGCACCGAGCGCACCGGCGCGGGCAGGCAGACCGGCACACCGCCGACCGCGTCCGTCAGCTCACGTGCTCCCGGGTACGTGAGCACCGCGCCGGCGTCGACGCGGACCCCGGTCAGCCGGGCGACCGCCTCGCGGGTCGTCCGGTAGCCGGCGGCCAGGTCGGTGCCCGAACCGGCGGCCCGGGAGAACGTCGCGTTGAGCTTCTCCGTCCCGCCCTGCGACGGCACCAGCAGGTCACGCGGGAGCGACACGAGGTAGAGCCGGCTCCGGTCGGCCGGCAGGTGCACCAGCAGGACCGAGTCGGCGCGCCGGCTGCCGGCCGACTGGTCGACGCCGACCAGCAGCAGGTTCAGCGCGCCGGCGGCCTCCGGCACCGGCGTGGGAAGCGCGGGTGCCGCCGTCGGCGCCGGCGGCCGGGGCGCCATCGCTGTGAAACCGACGAGCGCGACGGCCGCGACCGCCAGCGCCGTGCCGGCCAGGCGTACGCGCCGGCGGCGCCGACGGCGACTGATCACCGCCCGGTCGACGGCGACCCGGAGCGGGCCGACGGGCGGGGTCGACTCCTCGATGCGGGCGAACGCGGCCCGCAGCTCGTCCTCGATCATCAGCAGACCTCCACGAGTTCGGCTCGGAGGGTGGCCAGCGCGCGCGAGATGCTGGACCGGACGGTGCCCACGGCGCAGCCGAGGATTTCGGCGATCTCCCCGTCCGGCAGGTCCTCGTAGTAGCGCAGCACCAGGGCGGCGCGCTGCCGCCGGGGCAGCCGGGACAGCCAGGACCGGATCTGGTCCCGGTCCACGGCGGACTGGGCGTGGTCGGTCGGCGCGGGCACCGACTGGTCCGCCTCGCCGCGTAGCAGCACCCGCCGCGCCCACGATCCGCGCCGCCAGTCGATGAACTGGTTGGTGAGCATCCGGCGCACGTACCGCTCCGGGGCGTCGGTACGGGCCACCCGCCGCCAGTTGAGCTGGACCCGGACCATGGTCTCCTGCACCAGGTCCTGGGCCTGGTGCGGATCCCCGGTCAGCATGACCGCGTACCGCAGCAGGGCGCCCAACCGCGCGTCGGCGAACTCCTCGTACGTCACTGCACCTCCCGGTGTCCGATTGATGGACGGTCCCGGGCAGCCGGAACATTGCGGTGGCGCCGATCATCCGTTCGGTCAATATTCATGATGTGGGACAACGCGATCCTTTAAGGAATCTTTAAGCTCCGTGGGCTCCACCTGATCACCCCACGGGAGGACCCCCACATGCTCAGCAACTCCACCCGGCGCTGGCTCGCCGGGTTGGGCGTCGCAGGCGCGTTCGTCGCCGCCTCCGCCACCCCCGGCTTCGCCGCGGATTCCGAGATCAAGCTCGGCGTCTACTTCGGCGACACGACGATCGCCACCGATTCGGACGGCAAGATCGAGTCCAGCACGGTCCACAGCTCGGCCCCGGTCGTGCTGCACGACCTCACCGTCCGCTACGACTTCACCGGCCTCGCCGGCAAGGTGACTGTCGACAAGGATGAGGACACCTCCGCCGACTGCACCTCGCCCTCCGCGAACGTGCTCGTGTGCACGTCGCCGTGGGAGGTGGAGGTCGACGAGTGGGGCCATGGCGGGCTCCTCCCGGTGCAGATCAAGGCCACCGACAAGGCCGCGGACGGCGACACCGGCACGATCAAGGTGACGCTGTCGGCGAACGGCTTCGACGGCGTCTCGCACGAGGCCAAGGTGCGCGTCGGTGAGGGCGTCGACCTGGCGGCCGGCCCGGAGACCAAGGTTTCTGCCGCCCCCGGCAAGAGCTTCACCGCGCCGCTGAAGGTGACGAACGTCGGCGAGACCACCGCCAAGGGCGCCGCCGTCATCTTCTACAACGACTACGGCCTGAACTCCACCAAGCACTACAGCAACTGCACGTACGTCGGCGACGAGCTGCGCACCTGCCGGTTCGACGAGGAGCTTCCCGCCGGCGGTACGTTCGGCGCGACCCTGCCGTACGCGCTCGGCGCGGACAGCATGGCGCCCGGCTCCAAGTACGGCGAGATCATCTGGATGACGCCGAACGAGTTCGAGGACTTCGAGGGCTACCTCGACAACTACGACGTGACCATCGGCGAACCGGGCACCGACGGCAAGCTGACGCTGGCCGAGGTCGCCGGCAAGGCCACGGCGCGGGGCTTCCAGGCCGACCCCCGGCCGGAGAACAACGGCACGTACCTCGAGGTGAAGGTCACCGGCAACAACAGCACCGACCTGGAGGCGCTCGGCGCCGCCGTGACCGGCAAGGCCGGCGCGACGGTCAAAGCGGCCATCGGTCTGCGCAACAACGGCCCGGCCACCCTCGACTACAGCCGTTCCGGCAGCTCGGTCACCTACCTGACCTTCGACGTGCCGAAGGGCACCACCACGACGGCCGTCCCGGAGAACTGCTTCCCGGTCAAGGGCGACGAGTGGGGTGAGCCCGGCCAGCCGGGTGGGCGTCACTACCGCTGCTACTTCGGCTCGCTGCTGAAGGCCGGCGAGACCGTCACGCTCGACTTCGGCCTGAAGATCGACAAGGTGATCGCCAACGACACCGGCCTCGTGAAGATCAACGTGCCGTGCGAGTGCGACGGTGGCTTCTACCGTGACCTGAAGCCGGCCAACGACACCGCCAAGGTCGTCGTCAACGCGGCTGCGGGTGGCGGCGACGGTGGCCAGGGCGGCGGTGACGGCGGCACGCTGCCGATCACCGGTTCCTCGACCGGCCTGATCGCCGGCGTCGGCGCGCTGCTGCTCGCCGCCGGCGCGGTCGGCTACGTGCTGACCCGTCGTCGCAAGACCCGCTTCGTAGCCTGACCCGAAGCACCCCAGGTGCCCCGTCGACCCAAACGGTCGGCGGGGCACCGCCACATAGAAGCCGAACCAACAGGCAGCACAGGTCGACACGACCGGGACCACGTCAGGTTTCCGGGGGAGCCCGGCCCGCGCAGGGATCAAGCCTGACCGCCCGGAGCGGGCCGGGCTCCCCCGGAAACCCCCACGACAGAAACCAGAACAAAGCGAGATCATCGACAAGTGCTGCTGACCCTCACCACGACCCACCGCCCGGCGACCGACCTCGGCCACCTCCTGGTGAAGCATCCGGACCGCGTGCAGAGCTTCGACCTGCCCGCCGGCGCCGCGCATGTGTTCTACCCCGAGGCGGACGAGACGCGCTGCACCGCTGCGCTGCTGGTCGAGGTCGATCCGCTCAAGCTGGGCGGCGGCCGGAAGAACCGGGCGCCGGAGGGCTTCGCGCTCGGGCAGTACGTCAACGACCGCCCGTACGCGGCGTCGAGCCTGCTCTCGTCGGCGCTGGCGAAGGTGTTCCGCTCCGCCCTGCGGGGCGAGTCGCGTGACCGTCCCGAGCTGGCCGCGAGCGCGATCCCGCTGGCCGTACGGGTGCCGGTGCTGCGCTGCCGGGGCGGCGCCGAGCTGGCGGTACGGATCTTCGCGCCGCTGGGCTGGACCGTGACGGCCGCCCCGATCCCGCTCGACGAGACGTTCCCGGAGTGGGGTGACAGCCGCTACGTCGACCTGACGCTGACCGGCACGCTGCGGCTCGCGGACGCCCTCAACCACCTGTACGTGCTGCTGCCGGTGCTCGACGACGCCAAGCACTACTGGGTGGCGCCGGACGAGGTGGACAAGCTGCTGCGCGCCGGTGCCGGCTGGCTGGCCGGTCATCCGGAGCGGGCCCTGATCACGCGCCGCTACCTGGCGCACCGCCGCGCGCTCGCGGGCGAGGCGATGGCCCGGCTGACCGAGTTGCGGCTGGCCGACGAGCCGGCCGCCGACGACAGCATCGAGCCCGCCACCGGAGAAGCCGCGGCGGTGGACGACGTCCGCCGGGCTTCGCTGGCCGTGCGGCGGCGGGAGGCGGTGCTCGCCGCGCTGCGGGACAGCGGCGCGAGCCGGGTGCTGGACCTGGGTTGCGGTGGCGGCGCGCTGCTCACCGCGCTCGTCGCCGACCGGCGGTTCACCGAGGTGGTGGGCGTCGACGTGTCGGACCGGTCGCTCGGCCTGGCCGCCCGGCGGCTGCGCCTGGACCGGCTGCCGGAGCGGCAGCGGGACCGGATCCGGCTGTGGCAGTCCGCGCTGACCTACCGGGACGACCGGCTCCGGGGGTACGACGCGGCGGTGCTGATGGAGGTCGTCGAGCACCTCGACCCGCCGCGCCTGCCGGCGCTGGAGGACGCGGTGTTCGGTCACGCCCGGCCCGGCACGGTGGTGGTGACCACCCCGAACGTCGAGTACAACGTGCGCTACGAGGGGCTCGAGCCGGACCGGTTCCGGCACGCGGACCACCGGTTCGAGTGGACCCGGGCCGAGTTCGCCGCCTGGGTGGAGCGGGTGGCGGCGGCGCACGGCTACACGGCGGTGCTCGGCGGTGTCGGAGACGACGACCCGGAGGTGGGGACGCCGACCCAGATGGCGGTGCTCACCCGCGCCGACCGCGACGAACGCGCCGACCGGCGCAACCGGAACGACAGCAACGACCGGAAGGAGGCGACGAACCGATGACCGTCCTGGACATCCCCGAGCTGGCACTGGTGGCGCTCGTCGGCGTCTCCGGCTCCGGCAAGTCCACGTTCGCCCGGCGGCACTTCGCGCCCAGCCAGGTGCTCTCCTCGGACACGTTCCGCGGCCTGGTGGCCGACGACGAGAACGACCAGTCCGCGTCCGCCGACGCGTTCGACGCGCTGCACCACGTCGCCGCCATCCGGCTGCGGCGGGGACTGCTGACGGTGGTCGACGCGACTAACCTCCAGCCGCACGCCCGCGCCGGGCTGATCCGGGTGGCCCGGGAGCACGACGTGCTGCCGGTGGCGATCGTGCTGGACGTGCCGGAGGCGGTGGCCTGGGAGCGTACGGAGGCGCGCGCCGACCGCACCCACGGCCGGCAGGTGCTCAACCGGATGCGCCGCGACCTGCGGCAGTCGTACGGGCGGCTGGCCCGCGAGGGCTTCCGCAAGGTGCACGTGCTGCGCGGGGTGGAGGAGATCGACGCCGCGGAGATCCGCTACGAGAAGCTGTTCAACGACCGGCGGGAGCTGACCGGCCCGTTCGACGTGATCGGGGACGTGCACGGCTGCCGTACCGAGCTGGAGGCGCTGCTGTCCCGGCTCGGCTACGTGCTGCGCCACGACGACGCGGGCCGCCCGGTGGACGCGGCGCACCCGTCGGGGCGTACCGCGGTCTTCGTGGGTGACCTGGTGGACCGCGGCCCGGACTCGCCGGGCGTGCTCCGCCTGGTGATGGGCATGGTGGCGGCCGGCCACGCGATCTGCGTGCCGGGTAACCACGAGCAGAAGCTGCTGCGCAAGCTGCGCGGCCGGGACGTCCGGCTGACCCACGGCCTGGCCGAGACGATGGAGCAGCTCGCCGCCGAGCCGCCGGAGTTCGTCGCCGGGGTGGAGACGTTCATCGACGGCCTGGTCAGCCACTACGTGCTCGACGGCGGCCGGCTCGTGGTGGCGCACGCCGGCCTGAAGGAGGCGTACCAGGGGCGGGCGTCCGGCCGGGTGCGGTCGTTCGCGCTCTACGGCGAGACCACCGGCGAGACCGACGAGTACGGCCTGCCGGTGCGCTACCCGTGGGCGCGGGACTACCGGGGTTCGGCGATGGTCGTGTACGGGCACACGCCGACGCCCGAGCCGGAGTGGGTGAACAACACCATCTGCCTGGACACCGGTTGCGTGTTCGGCGGGCAGCTCACCGCGCTGCGCTACCCGGAGAAGGACCTGGTGGCCGTCCCGGCGGTGAAGGAGTGGTACGCCCCGGCCCGCCCGCTGGTACCGGTCGCGCCGGCGCGGCCGGAAACCGTGCTGGACCTGGCCGACGTGACCGGGCGGCGGCACCTCACCCACGCGTACGGGTCACTGACCGTGCCGGCCGAGAACGCCGCCGCCGCGCTGGAGGTGATGAGCCGCTTCGCGGTCGACCCGGGCCGGCTGGTGTGGCTGCCGCCGACCATGGCGCCCTGCTCGACGTCGACAGTGGACGGGTTCCTGGAGCACCCGGCCGAGGCGTTCGCCGACTACCGCGCGGCCGGCGTCGACCGGGTCGTCTGCGAGGAAAAGCACATGGGCTCGCGGGCAGTGGTGCTCGTGGAGCGGGAGCCGGGCCGTTTCGGCGGCGGCGTGGTGCACACCCGTACCGGCAGGCCGTTCTTCGGCCCGCCGCTCGACGACGAGCTGCTGGCCCGGGTGCGCGCCGCGGTCACCACCGCCGGCCTCTGGGCCGAGCTGAACACCGACTGGCTGCTGCTCGACGCCGAGCTGCTGCCCTGGTCGGCGAAGGCGGGCGGGTTGATCCGCGAGCAGTACGCCGGCGTCGGCGCGGCCGGGCGGGCCGCGCTGCCGGCGGTGCTCGCCGCGCTGGACACCGCCGCCGGACGCGGCCTGCCGGTGGATGCGCTGCGCGACCGGATGGCCGGGCGGGCCGCCGAGGTCACCGCCTACTCGGCGGCCTACCGGGCGTACGTCCGGCCGACCGACGGGCTGCGCGGGGTGACGCTGGCGCCGTTCGCGGTGCTGGCCGGGGCCGGGGTGAGCTACGCCGACCGCGACCACGGCTGGCACCTGGCGCTGGCCGACCGGCTCTGCGCCGCCGACCCGGAGTTCTTCACCCCGACCCGGCGGCGGGTGGTGGACCTGGCCGACGAGTCGGCGGTGGGCGACGCCACCGACTGGTGGCTGGCGCTCACCGCGGCCGGCGGCGAGGGCATGGTGGTCAAGCCGTACGCGGGCCTGGCCGCCCGTTCACCGAAGGGCACGCTGCTCCAGCCGGGAATCAAGTGCCGGGGGCGGGAGTACCTGCGGATCATCTACGGTCCCGGGTACACCGGGGCGGCGCAGCTCGCCGCGTTGCGCCGCCGTTCGCTGGGACGCAAGCGCGGGCTCGCCCTGCGGGAGCACGGCCTGGGCCTGGCCGCCCTGGACGCGCTGGCCGAGGACGCCCCGCTCTGGCGCCGCCACGAGCTGGTGTTCGCGATCCTCGCCTGCGAGTCCGAGCCGGTCGACCCCCGCCTCTGACGACGACGCCCGGTCCGGCCGAAATGCCGGACCGGGCCGGGGTACCCTGTGTGGCCGTGGACACAGCAGAGAAGACCCGGATGTTCTCCGAGAGCGTGGCGCTGAACCCGCTCGATCCGAAGGACCTCATCCACACCTTCGGCATGATCGGTGTCTGGGTGATCCTCTTCGCCGAGACCGGCCTGCTCGTCGGCTTCTTCTTCCCTGGCGACTCGCTGCTGTTCCTGGCCGGGGTGGCCGCCTCCCCGGTGGCCGACGCCATCTTCGGCGACGGCACCCGCCTGTCCCTGGCCGGGCTGATGATCGGCGGTCCGCTCTGCGCCATCGTCGGCGCCCAGCTCGGGCACTGGCTCGGCGCCCGGTACGGCCGGCGCATGTTCGAGAAGCCCAACTCCCGGCTGTTCAAGCGGGAGTACGTGGAGAAGGCGGAGTACTACTTCCAGAAGTTCGGCCCGGCGAAGGCCGTGGTGCTGGCCCGGTTCATCCCGATCGTGCGGACGTTCCTCAACCCGGTGGCCGGGGTGCTCGGCATGTCGGCCCGCCAGTTCTTCGTGTGGAACGTGGTGGGCGCGGTCCTCTGGGTGGACGGCATCCTGCTGATCGGCTACCTGCTGGCCCGCCAGATCTACGACGCCATCGGCGACAAGATCGACAGGTACATCCTGCCGGTGGTCGCGCTGATCATCGTGATCTCGGTGCTGCCGATCTTCTTCGAGTTCCTCCGCGACCGGCGGGCGCGCAAGCGCGGCGAGGCGGTCGCCGTCATCACCGCGGCGACGGTGGCCGGCACGGTGGAGGCGGCCCGGGAGGGCATCGAGGAGCACCGGCCCGGGCACGGAGACGGCGGGCAGCACCGCCGCTGAGCGCGTACGGACGCCGAAGGCCGGCCCTCGGGCGAGGACCGGCCTTCGACATGACTGCTCCAGCCGGGTCACACGGACGACGGCAGCCGTCACCGTGCGCTGATGGCGCCACCCCTCGCACGCCACCGGTCACCCGGTCGGGACGACCCTCGGTAGGGCCGGCCCGAAAGGTTTCAGCGAGCCTTCTTAGTGGCCCGCTTCCGCGGCGGGGTGAGCAGATCCGCGATCGTGGCGATCGCGGACGGCACCAGCCGGTAGTACGCCCAGACCCCGCGCTTCTCCCGCTCCAGCAAGCCGGCCTCGGTGAGGATTCGCAGGTGGTGGCTGACCGTCGGCTGCGAGAGGCCGAGCGGCGCGGTGAGGTCACACACGCACGCCTCCCCCTCGGGAGCCGACTGGATCAGGCTGAGCAGCCGCAGCCGAGCGGGGTCAGCGAGGGCCTTGAGGACCCCCGCAAGCCGCTCGGCGTCGGCGCGTTCGATCGGCTCGCCGGCAAGCGGCGAGATCTGAGGCATGGTCATTTCAGCCAACGCAGTTCCCACGTATTCCATCCTTCCACCAGCAGCATCGATCCGCCTGCATATCAGCAGATCCGAATCGGCAAACTTTTACGCCACAAGGCCGAGGTCAGCCAACGTATAGGCCGCCCGATAGGGCAATCCGGCGGCTCGCACCGTGTCGCCGGCACCTCGATCAACAATAACCGCCACACCCACCACCTCGGCCCCTGCCTCACGCAATGCCTCGACCGCCGTCAAAACACTTCCACCGGTGGTGGAGGTGTCCTCGACCGCGAGCACCCGCCGCCCGGAGACGTCCGGCCCCTCGATCCGGCGCTGGAGACCGTGGGCCTTGCCCTCCTTGCGCACCACGAAGGCGTCGACCGCACGGCCCGTGCCCGCCGAGGCGTGCAGCATGGCGGCGGCCACCGGATCGGCGCCCAGGGTCAGCCCGCCGACCGCGTCGTACGCCCAGTCGGCGGTGAGGTCACGCATGACCCGGCCGATCAACGGAGCCGCCTCGTGATGGAGCGTGACGCGACGCAGATCCACGTACCAGTCCGCCTCGCGGCCCGACGAGAGCACCACCCGGCCATGCACCACAGCTAGGTCAGTGATGAATTTGCGCAGGTCGTCGTGGTCGCCCATGGCCCAAGAGCGTACTTCGCAAGTCTGAGCGCCGTGCTTCGGGTCTGCCCTGGTCAACCCTGCGGGCGACCGGCGGGTGGCGATGAGCGGCTACGCTGTGCGACCGTCCATCCCGGCCGGCCGCCGAACCGGCCCGGTACGGGCCGCCGCCGGTCAGCCGCGCTGCCGGCCGACCGCACCCCGGGTGTCCCGCCGGAAACCGCGTAGCAGGCGCTTCGGCGCATACCGCAGCCCGGCCACCGCCACCTTGTACTTCCAGTCCGGGACACTCACGAACTTACCTTTATGCAGGTCAAGCAGCCCTTCAGCGACCACATCGTCGGCTCGCAGCCAGGCCCAGGCGGGCAGTCGCGACATGTCGATGCCCGCGCGTTCGTGATTTCCGGTTCGGGTGTAGCCGGGGCAGAGCGCCATCACGCGTACGCCGAGCGGCGCGACGGACTGGCCGATCGATTCACTGAAATTCGTCACCCACGCCTTGCTGGCCGAGTACGTGGATCCCGGCATGGGGACACCGAAGCCGGCAACGGAAGAGACATTTATCACTGCCCCACGGCCTCGCGCGGTCATCGGACCGAGGGCGGCGTGGGTCAGACGCAGCACCGCGAGCACGTTGAGGCGGACCAGCCGCGCCTCGTCCGCCACCGACGAGCGGACGAACGACGTGTTCAGGCTGATGCCGGCGTTGTTGACGAGCAGCTCGATCGGCGTACCGGTGGTCAGCCGTCGTTCGACCGCCGCGCAGCCGTCCTCCGTGGACAGATCCGCCGCGATCGTCTCGGCGTCGCCACCATGACGGCCGGTCAGCTCGGCCGCCAGCGCGTCGAGCCGGGCGGCGTCCCGGGCCACCAGGACGAGGTCCCAGCCGTCGGCGGCGAGCCGGCGGGCGAACGCCTCCCCGATGCCCAGGCTGGCGCCGGTGACCAGGGCACGGCGCCGGGAGGGGTCGGTGTCACCTGTCATCGGCGGTCCTCGGGAGGTGGCGGGAACCCACCCGGCGGCGTCGCGGGCGGTGCGGACGGGGGCGGCGCGGGCCGCTCGTACG
>NZ_WBKS01000117.1:0-19306 GCF_008868145.1 Micromonospora sp. AMSO1212t | reverse complement strand
ACGCCTCCACCCCCGTGCCCTTCACCTCGGTGATCAAGGAGTTTGTGTTCAGTTCGGCGTCGGATCCGGACACAAACTCCTTGATCACCGAGGTGAAGGGCACGGGGGTGGAGGCGTGACGGGCTGCGGGAGGGTGGTTGTCCACAGGGGTGTCGGCTGTGGGGTGGTGCGGGGGAGCCTGCGCGTGTGGGTGAATTCGACGAGCTGAGGCGGCTGGCCGCAACGCAGGGCGGGTTCGTGACGGCCGGGCAGGCGTTGCGCCTGGGCCTAGGCCGGGAGCAGATCAGGTATCTCGTCCGGTCCGGACGGTGGACGCGACTCTCGCGCGGCTGCTACCTGCCCTCCCCGGCCGGGCCGGCGCCGGTGGCACTGCGACGGGCCATGATCCGCGCCACGATCGCGAGCCTCGGGCAGGGCGCGGTCGCCGTGCTGAGTACCGCCGCCGAACTGCACGGCATCGCCGGCCTTGCACCGACGGCGGTGATCCACGTCTCGGTGCCGCCGGATCGACCGCACGTGCAGCGCCGAGCGGAGCCGGGCCTGACGATGCACCAGTTGGCGCTCGTCGATGCGGACGTGTGCCGGGTCGGCGGTGTACCGGTCACCACACCGGCGCGCACCGTCGCCGACGTGTTGCTACGCGCCCGGCGCTACCCGGCGGTGTGTGTCCTCGACTCCGCGCTCAACCAGGGGATCCTGGCCGAGGACGACCTGCCCCTGGTGCTCGCGCACCTCGCCGGACGCCGAGGGGCGGTCGCCGCGCGGGGATACCTGGCCGAGGCGGACGGCCGGGCCCAGTCGCCCCTGGAGACCCGCGCCCGGCTCCGGTGCGTCGACGGTGGCGTGCCGCCGGACGTCCTGCAACTGCCGGTACGGGACGAGGACGGTTACCTGCTCGGCATCGGGGATCTGGCCTGGCGGCGCGCGCGCCTGATCGCGGAGGCGGACGGCCGGGCCCCGCACCTGACGCCCCAGGCCGTCTACGCGGACCGCTTCCGGCAGAACCGCCTGGTCAACGCCGGCTGGCGGATCCTCCGCTTCACCTGGTCCGACACCCTGCGCCCCGACTACATCCCCCAGACAGTCAAACACGCCCTGATGCGTCGGTGATCAAGGAGTTTGCGGACCCGAGCACCTCAATCTGAGACGCAAACTCCTTGATCGACGGGGTGGGGTGGGGTGGTCAGTAGGATGCCGGTCGTGCGCGTACTTCTTGTGGGTGGTGGTGGGCGGGAGCACGCTCTCGCGCTCGGACTCGCCGGTGACCCGGCTGTCGAGGCGCTCGTCGCGGCTCCGGGGAATCCGGGGATCGCGGCCCTGGCCGAGCTGCGGGAGGTGACACCCACTGACCCGGCGGCCGTGGCGGCCCTCGCCGTCGAGGTCGCGGCCGACCTGGTGGTCGTCGGGCCGGAGGCGCCGCTGGTGGCGGGCGTCGCCGACGCGGTACGCGCCAAGGGCATCGCGGTGTTCGGCCCGAGCGCGGAGGCGGCCCGGCTGGAGGGCTCGAAGACGTTCGCCAAGGACGTGATGACTGCCGCGGCAGTGCCGACCGCCCGCGCGTACACCTGCGAGGACGCGGCAGCGGTGGCGCGTGCGCTGGACGAGTTCGGCGCGCCGTACGTGGTGAAGGACGACGGGCTCGCCGCCGGCAAGGGCGTGGTGGTCACCGACGACCGGGCCGAAGCCGAGCGGCACGCCGCGGAGTGCGGCCGGGTGGTGATCGAGGAGTACCTGTCCGGCCCCGAGGTCTCCCTGTTCGTGGTGACCGACGGCGAGGCGGCCGTGCCGCTGCTGCCGGCGCAGGACTTCAAGCGGGTCGGCGACGGCGACACCGGGCCGAACACCGGCGGCATGGGCGCGTACGCGCCGCTGCCGTGGGCCCCGCCCGGTCTGGTGGACGACGTCATGCGCGACGTGGTGCACCCGACGCTGGCCGAGCTGCGCCGCCGGGGCACCCCGTTCGCCGGTCTGCTCTACGTGGGCCTGGCGATCACCCCGTCCGGCCCGCGCGTGATCGAGTTCAACGCGCGCTTCGGCGACCCGGAGACGCAGGTCGTGCTCGCCCTGCTGGAGACGCCACTGGGCGGGCTGCTGCACGCCGCCGCCACCGGCACGCTGGGCGCGCACCCGCCGCTGCGCTGGCGCGACGGCGCGGCGGTCACCGTCGTGGTGGCGGCTGACGGCTATCCGGCGGGCCCGCGTACCGGTGACGTGATCACCGGCGCGGACCGCGCCGGGATCATCCACGCCGGCACCCGCCGGGACGCCGACGGCACGTTGCGCTCCGCGGGTGGCCGGGTCCTCTGCGGTACGGCGACCGGGCCGGACCTGGCCGCCGCGCGCGACGCCGCCTACGCCCTGGTACGCGACGTCGAGCTGGCTGGTTCCCACCACCGCACCGACATCGCGTCGGCGGCGGTGGACGGCCGGATCACGGTCCCGGGCTGACCGCTGCGGGGCGCCGGCCGGCCATCCGGTTCAGCACGTTCGCCGTGGCCCGCTCGATGCGCGGGTCACGGTGCCCCTGCCGGTCCAGTGCCAGGGTCCAGCCGAGCGTGCCGCTGGCGAAGACCACCGCGCCGCGTGCCGTCTCGTAGACGTGGCTGTTCTGGACCCGCCGCCCGCCCTGCTGGGCCGGGTACGGTGACGAGCTGAGCGTGGTTCCGGCGGGCCGGGCGAGGGCGGCGTGCACCCCGTCCGCCTCGCCCGCGACCACCCCCGGGATGCGGTCGCCGTCTGCCACGCCGGTGCCGGCCCACACCCAGTTGTCGGCACCGCGCACCACGAGCGGCTGCGGGGTCAGCACGATGCCGTTGTACTGCACGCCGAGCAGCGCCTGTTCAGGCTGGTCGAGGATTCGCCAGGTCAACGTCGGGTCGCTGCCGTCGGCACCCCGACGGGGGTCGGTCTTGGCGCACTCGACGACCCGCTCGGGGCGGCCGTCGGCGGCGGGGTGGACACGGGCGTGCCAGTAGACGCTGTTCGCGCCGAGGAACGCCAGGCTGGTGCCCCCGGCCAGTCCGACCTCGGTGGCCCGGCGCATCTCGGCCGACCAGTACTCGTCGTGCCCGCAGAAGACCAGGCCCCGGTACCGGGCCGGATCGAGCCGGCCGGAGTGCAGGTCGAAGCTGGTGGCGTAGCTGACGTCGTACAGGTTGCGTTCCAGCCACCGGATCGCGGCCTCGTCGCGGTCGAAGTGGAAGGGCCGGCCGGCGCCGGAGTAGGGACGGTCGAACGTGACAGCGCGGGCTCGCAGCTCGGGGTCGCGCCGCCCGTCGGGCCGGTAGCCGCCGTACAGGCTCTTGCCGACCCGCCGGTCGCGCGGCCACTGGTTGTACGCCTGCCAGGTGGTCACCGGCAGCACCACGCACAGCGCGGCCGGGCGCCGGTCGTCGCGCACCACGAACGGCGCGCAGGCCTGCCAGCCGTCGGCCGAGGTGAAGACCGCCTGGTAGAGGCCGGAGGCCCAGTCGTGCGGGACGGGCAGCCGCCAGGACACCGGCCACCGGCAGTCGAGCACGCCGGTGTCCGGGTCGGCGATCGGCACCGGATGCGGCACACCGCGCAGCTCGGGGCTGGTCAGCATCGTGCGGGCGCCCGCGCCGCCGTACCAGCCGAGGCGGTGCACGCTGATCCGGAACCGTCCGGCCGGGTTGACCGCGACGTGGAACTCGATCTCCTCGCCGTGGGCGACGCTCGTCGTCGAGGCGTACCCCTGGATCTGGCGCCGGCGGTCGTCGGCGGCCCGGCCGTCGTCCTCCGGCCACCACGGCTCACCGGCGGCGTGGTTCTCCCGCTCGACCGGCGAGACCGGCGGGATCGGCAACCGGTTGGGCGAGTCGCCGGGCCGGCCGCCGAAGACCGGGTCGAGCGGGCCGAGGGCAACGGCGGACGCCCCGCCGACGAAGAGGCCGAGAGCGGTACGGCGCCGAAATCGGTCCATTGTGGTACACCCCGTCTCCCCGTTCGATCGGGGGAGACCGTAGCACCGGGAGGGCCGAGCTGTCTGACCGATGTCGATCAGTCGAAGTAGCGGCGCAGCTCCCGGCTGAGCACCTTGCCGGTGGCGTTGCGTGGCAGGTACTTGACGAACACCACGTCACGGGGCACTGAGAAGCGGGCCAGGTAGCGCCGGACGTACTCGCGGACCGCCTCCGGGTCGAGCGTCTCGCCGGTGCGCAGCGCCAGGAACGCGGCCAGCCGCTGGCCGTAGTCGGGGTCCGGTACGCCGATCACGGCGACCTCGCGGACCTGCGGCAGCCGGGCGATCAGGTCCTCCACCTCGGACGGGAAGACGTTCTCGCCGCCGGAAACGATCATGTCGTCGGCGCGGCCGTCGACGAAGAGGAGCCCGTCGGCGTTGAGCCGGCCCAGGTCGCCGGTGTCCAGCAGGCCGTCGCGGCTCTCCCGGCCGGTGCCCGAGGTGTAGCCCTCGAACAGCATCTCGTTTCCCACGAAGATGCGCCCGACCTCACCGTCCCGGACCGGCCGGCCGTTCTCGTCGAGGATGGCCAGCCGGGTGCCGTGCGGCGGCCGGCCCGCGGTGGTGGGCGCGGCGCGCAGTTCGCGTGGGCCGGCGATGGAGGCCCAGGAGACCTCGGTCGAGCCGTAGAGGTTGTAGAGCACGTCGCCGTAGCGGTCCATGAACGCGGTGGCCAGGTTGCCGGGCAGCGCGGATCCGCTGACCGCCACCACCTTGAGCGGCGGCCGGGGCTGCGGCGGCGCGACCTCCATCAGCCGTTGCAGCATCACCGGTACGGCGAACATCGCGTCGCACCGCTGGTCGACGAGCGCGGCGAGCGTGGCGGCCGGCTCGAAGCGGCGGTGCAGCACGACGGTGGCGCGCAGCGCGAACGAGACCTGAAGCGCGGCGTACCCCCAGGTGTGGAAGACCGGCGCGGCGATCATCACGGTGTTCTTCGCGTGCAGCGGGATGCGGTCGATGATGGACACCAGCGGGCCGAAGCCGTGCGGGGTGGGCCGGCGGGCGCCCTTGGGTGCGCCGGTGGTGCCGGAGGTGAGCACTATGGTGCGCCCGTCGCGCTCCGGCGGCTGGAGCTTCTCGCCGGGGACCGCCGCGGCGATCAGCTCCTCCTGCCGCCGCTCGTCGACCCGGTGCAGCTCGGCCGGGAGGCCGAGGACGCGCTCGGTGAACTCGCCGTCGTGCACCAGGACGCGCAGGCCCTGTTCCTCGGCCACTGTCACCAGTTGCGCGGCGGACAGCCCGGTGTTGACCAGGACGGCGTCCGCGCCGAGCAGCATCGCCGCCACTATCGCCTCGATCAGGCCGTGGTGGTTGCGGCAGAGCACCCCCACCCGGTCGCCGGTCTGGACGCCGAGGTGGGACCGCAGCGACCGGGCCAGCCGTTCGGAGCGGTCGAGCAGTTCCTGGTACGTCATGGTGGCGCCGCGCTCGTCGACCAAGGCGACGCGACCGGGGTCGCGGGCGGCGGCCTGGCGCAGCTCCCCGGCGAGGCTCCAGCCCCACCGGCGCAGCGCGTTGAGCTGGGAGACCACGCGGATCGGTCCGCCCGGGGCGAGCAGTCCACGTCGGGTCAGCGTGGCGGCGATGAACGGCAGGTCCAAGGCGCAACTCCTTCGCGTTCGTGGTTCGTCGACCAGGCTCCGGACGGTCGGCCGTCCGGTTCTGCATGATCTTGTGCCCGATCGCGGTTCGGGTCGGCCCGGGAGCGGCGGCCCGGCCCGCGACGGCACGCGGCGTCGTCACGGGTCGGGCCGCGGCCCGCCGGCGGTCAGCGGATCTGCATCCCGGAGATGGCCCGGGAGATGACCAGCCGCTGGATCTCGGAGGTGCCCTCGAAGATGGTGTAGATCTTGGCGTCGCGGTACCACCGCTCGACCGGGTGGTCGCGCAGGAAGCCCGCGCCGCCGAGGAGCTGGACCGCCTTGTCGGTCACCGAGACGGCCACCTCGCCGGCCTTGAGCTTGGACATCGAGCCCTCGCCGGCGGTGAACGGCCGGTTGTTGCGGCCCATCCAGGAGGCGCGCCAGACCAGCAGCCGCGCTGCGTCGATCTCCATCTTCATGTCGGCGAGCGCGAACGCGACCGCCTGGTTCTGGATGATCGGCCGTCCGAACTGGACCCGCTCCTTGGCGTAGTCCAGGGCGTACTCGTACGCGGCGCGGGCCACGCCGAGCGCCTGCGCGCCGACTGTCGGGCGGGACAGCTCGAACGTCCGCATCGCCGCCTGGCCGGAGGCGCGCTGCCCGGACCGGGCGCGGGCCAGCCGCTCGTCGAGCGCGTCCTTGCCGCCGAGCAGGCAGCGGCCGGGCACCCGGACGTCGTCGAGGAAGACGTCAGCGGTGTGCGAGGCCCGCAGCCCGAGCTTGCGCAGCTTGCGGGTGGCGGTCAGACCGGGCGTGCCCGGGGGTACGACGAACGCGGCCTGGCCGCGCGAGCCCAGCTCGGGCTCGATCGAGGCGGTGACCACGTGCACCCCGGCGATGCCGCCGTTGGTGGCGTACGCCTTCTGCCCGTTGAGCACCCACTCGTCGGTGGCCTCGTCGTAGACGGCGCGGGTACGCATCGAACCGACGTCGGAGCCGGCCTCCGGCTCGCTCGTGCAGAACGCGGCCACTGCCGGCTGGTCGACGTCGCCGAAGCACTGCGGCACCCACTCGACGAGCTGGTCGGGGGTGCCGGCGCCGTAGATCGCGGCGACCGCGAGGGAGGTGCCGAAGATGCTCAGGCCGATGCCGGCGTCACCCCAGAAGAGTTCCTCGCTGGCAATCGGCAGGGAGAGGCCGGTGGGGTCGGCCCAGCAGGTGGCGAGGAACTCGAACCCGTACAGTCCGACCTTCGCGGCCTCCTGGATGATCGGCCAGGGGGTCTCCTCCCGGGCGTCCCACTCGGCCGCGGCCGGGCGCACGACCTCGGCGGCGAAGCCGTGCACCCAGTCGCGAAGGTCCCGCTGTTCCTCGTTCAGGTCTAGCGAGAACTCGGCCATGTCAGCCCTTGGGGATGTCGAACAGGTTGGCGATGTTGGCGGCCAGGCCCAGGTCGCCCTTGGCCTTCAGCTTGCCGGTCATGAACATCATCACCGGGTTGGCGCCGCCGGAGACGATCTTCAGGAACTCGACCGGGCCCATGGTGAGGCTCAGCTTCGGGTCACGGGTCGGGGTCTCCGAGGCGGTGCAGGTGCCGTTCTCGATGACGATCTCGTAGGTGTCGGTGCCACCGTCCGGGCGGCCGGTGATGTTCCAGTGGATGACCGCGTTGGTGGCACCGGCGCGGTCCGCGCGGAACAGCGAGGGCATCCGGTTGAAGACCTCGCTGAGGATCTTGCCGCGCGACTCGCCGGACATGATCTCGGCGATCTTGGCGTCCGGCGTGGACTTGACCAGCTGCGCGAACTCCTTCGGGCCGACGTTCGCGAAGTTGGCCGGGTCGAAGTCAGTCATGGGGGATTGCACCTCTCGGGCGGGGCCACTTTGGTTACTCTGGCGTAACCTTACGCACGGGTAGGTATGCTCGCAAGGGTGTCCAGCACGCCGACCTTCAAGCGCCTCCCTCGGGCCGTACGCGAGCAGCAGATGCTCGACGCGGCGGTGAAGGTGTTCTCCCGCCGCGGCTTCCACGCCGCCAGCATGGACGAGATCGCCGACGACGCCGGCATCTCCAAGCCGATGGTCTACGCCTATCTCGGCACCAAGGAGGAACTCTTCATCGCCTGCCTGCACCGGGAGAGCACCCGGATGATGGAGGCGATCGCCGGCGCCGCCGCCCCCGACCTGCCCGCCGACGAGCGGCTCTGGCGCGGGCTGCGCGCGTTCTTCGGCTTCGTCGGCGCGCACCGCGACGGCTGGGCGGTGCTCTACCGGCAGGCCCGCGGCTCCCAGCCGTTCGCCGCCGAACTCGCCGCCATGCGGGGGCGGCTGGTCGAGGTGGTCGCCGGGATGCTCGACCACGCGCTGCGCGCCTCCGGCCGTGAGGTCGGCGCCACCGACCTGGAGGTGGTCTCGTACGCGCTCGTCGGCGCCAGCGAGTCGCTCGCCGACTGGCTGGCCGACCACCCCGAGGCCGACGCCGGAAAGACCGCGACCCGGATGATGAACGTGGCCTGGCTCGGTGCTGACCAGTTGCTGCGCGGCGTCAGCTGGCATCCGCCGATGGCGTGACGCCGGTCAGCGGGGCGCGGCGGCCCGCCGGTGCGCCCGCCGCCGGCCCCAGCGGACGGCCTCGAACAGGCCGGTGACGGCAAGCGAGATGGCGACGCCGGCGAGCAGCCCGGACAGCGGGTTGTGCTCGAACGCCAGGCCGCCGAAGTAGCCGAGCAGCCCGCAGTAGGTCCCCCAGGTGGCACACGCCAGACCGTCGTACAGCAGGAACGTGCGTGCCGGATAGCGGACCGCGCCCATGGTCAGCGTGACGGCGGTCCGGCCGCCGGGGACGTACCGGGCGGTGGTCAGGATCATCCCGCCGCGCCTGTCGACCGCCCGGCGGGCCCACTCCGAGCTGGCCCGCCGCCTGCTGTCCGCCGGGAACCGGGCCAGCCGGTGCGCGCCGCCGCCGCGCCCGATCCCGTACGAGATGTGATCGCCGAGGAGCGCGCCGAACGCGGCGGTCACGATCACCAGCACCAGGTTCGGCTCGCCGCCCGCCGCGAAGACCCCGGCGGTGATCACCACCGTCTCGCCCGGTACCGCCGGGAAGAACGCGTCGACCGCGGTGACCGCGATGATCAGCAGATACACCCACGGCGAGGTCACCGTGTGGTGCAGCAGGTCGAGCACGTCCCCCATGCACCCATGCTCGGTGGTGCGGTGTCAGGCAGGGGCGCTTCTCAGGCAAAAGGCGTCGAGCAGGGGCCCTTCCTTCTCCTCGGCCGTGGGCCCGCGCGAGGTGAGTACCACCGGCGCGCCCAGCGCCTCCGAGACGGTCGCCGCCCAGTCGCCCGGCGCCTCGTCCAGCACCGGCCGGGCGCGCAGCAGCCGCCGGGCGAGCGCGGCCTGCCGGTCCAGGTCACCGGTCGGGCCGGGGACGAGCCGGTCGGTGTCCTCGTACCGGCGGCAGATCCGCAGCTTCGGGCCGGCCAGGTCGAGGTGGGTCAGCGCCAGCCCGTCCACGCCGCCCGCCACCTCCAGCGCGTACCGGTGGGCGACCGCGTCGAAGTGCCCGAACCGGAACCGGCCCTGCCAGGGGTTCGTCCCGTTGTGCCGGTCGGTGAACGGCAGCGCCGCATCCTCGGTGACCAGCGGCCCGGGACCGTGCCGGGTGGTGGTCGTGCGCAGCACGCCGAGCCGCTGCGCGGTCCCGGCCATCCCCGCCTCGGCGAGCAGCGTCTCGGCGTTGGCGAACGTCGTGGTGCTCCACGTCGTGTACGGGTGGAAGCCGTGCCACTCGTCCAGCAGCACCCCCTGCGCGCCCTCGAACACGCAGGTGCCCTCGCGCAGCGCGCCCGCGAGCCAGGTCCGGTCGACGATCGCCACCCGGCGCGCGAAGGCCGCGTACGCGGGCAGGCAGTCCTCCACCGGCGGCGCGTCGAGCGGTCCCAGCTCGGCGGTGAGCCGGTCGCGCAGCGCGGTCAGCCGCCGGCGCAGCACCGCCGGGCGGCGGCAGTCCGCCACCCGGGGTGCCTCGTCGGGGTGGGCGAGACCGTACGCGACCGCCTCGCCCACCCCGAGCCCGCAGGAGCCGTGCCGGTCGGCTCCCCGGGCGATCTCCCGGGCGCGGTTGGCGGCCCGGTGGTACGGGGTGGCGAGCAGCGCCTCCCCGTCCACTGTCAGACGGTCGAGCGCGTCGGGCACGCCGACCGACGCGAGGTGGTCGGCCTCGGCGGCCAGCGCCAGCGGGTCCACCACCACGTGCCGCGCCAGGTGCGTCCGTACGCCCGGACGGAACGTCCCGGCGCCGAACTGCGCGAACGTGTGGTGCCGCCCGTCGCGCAGGACGACGTTGTGCGCCGCCTGCGCGCCCCCGTTGAACCGGACCACCGTGTGGACCTGCCGGGTGGCGCAGAGCAGGTCCACCACGGTGCCCTTGCCGGCGTCGCCGTAGCCGAGGTCGACCACCATCACGTGGTTCACAGCCGGGTGACCCCGCTTCCGCCGTCGGCCGGGCTGAACGGCAGCGCCGCCACCGCGCGCCGCCCCGAGCCGAGCCGGGCCAGCGCCTTCGACACCGTCCGGGTGGCGGTGGAGCCGGCCCGGTCCAGGTCGCGCAGCCCGGCGTCCAGGTCGATTGCCTGCTCGCCCAGGCCGACGGTGAGCGCGATCGTCTCGCAGACCGCGTCCAGGTCGTCCAGCTCGACCGCGTTCTGCCCGAGCAGACCGCGCCAGAAGTCCAGCACCTTGCGGTTGCCCGCGTAGTGGCTGCCGGCGGGCAGCAGGTAGTAGGTGTCCCAGCGCGCGGTCACCTCGTCGACGATCTGCCGGACCGGCACGTCCTCCCGCAGGTCGTCGCCGATCAGCCGGGTCACCTCCGCGGTCTTCACCGCCGGGTACGCCAGCTCGTCGCCGATGATGAACAGGTAGCCGCGCCGGCCGCGCTTGTCCCAGCTGTCGGTGGCCGTGTGGCGGGCCATGAAGTAGAGCGCCAGCTCGTACGACTCCATCATCTGGCCGCCACCGCCGCCCTCCAGCACGATCCGGCCGAGGTCGTCGTCCATCCGGTTGTCGGACTCGAACTGCCCGACCTGCAACGGCACCCGGTCGCAGGTGGCGTCGCCGATCGCGCCGAACATGACCTGCGGATCCTTGGCGTACCCCTGGCGCAGCAGCAGGCCCAGCAGCTGCGGCAGCTTGCTCTGCAACACCCGGGGCACGTGCCCCATCGAGCCGGTGACGTCGAACAGCACGGCGATCGGCGTCGACTGCGGGTGCTCGGCGGAGTCGCGGCTCTCCCGCAGCGCGTCGCGCGGGTCGAGCGCCGGGTGCACCTTCCGTGCGCCGCTGTCGCTGTACGAGAACGCGCTCTTGCCGGTGCGGCGCCGGTAACGGTCGGCGGTGTCGTACACGTCGGTGGACCAGATTCCACTGCCCATGGCAGCCTCCCTACGGGTTGAGGGTGAAGGGTCGGAAGGTGCGCGGCCCGTACAGCCGGTGCAGCACCTCGTCCAGTTCGCGCAGCAGCCGCCAGGCGTCGTCCGGCCGGGTGGCGAGCGCGGTGCCCTGGCAGCCGTCGGCGAAGGCGCGCAGCTCGCGCGGCGCGCGGTCGCCCATCAGCCAGGTCATGCAGCGGGTGGCCATCGCGATGTCGGTGCCCGGGCCGCACTGCCGCTTCGCGGCGACCTCCGGCGGATACCAGTCCTCGTGGCCGGGCACCAGCGCCGGCACGAGCCCGCCCGGCTCGGCCGAGAAGCACCAGTCGACGAGCACCACGCCGTGCGCGTCCGGCTCGATCAGCACGTGCCGGGGCAGCACCGCGCCGTGCACCACGCCGGCCCGGTGGGCCAGGCCGAGCGCCACGAGCAGCCGCCGCCACATCCAGGCCGCGTCGCGCGGGTCCAGCCCGTCCGGGTACGCGCGGCGCACGTCGTCCAGGCTGTGCAGCCCGGGTACGGTCACCAGCTCGTTGACCTGCCGTTGCACCCCGGTCGACGGGTCACGCGCCGGGTAGGAGTCGACGAGCCGGGGCACGTACGCGAGGTGCCGGGCGTCGCCGTGCTCGGCGATCCGGCGCAACGCGCGCGCCTCGCGGGCCATCAGGTCGTTGTCGCCCGGGTGCCGGGCCACCTTCAGCAGCCGCCCGTCCCCGTGGTCGTGCAGGTCGGCGACGTCGCCGGCGTACGTCGGGGCGGGGGTGCGCCACCGGGTGGTGACTGTGACGAGCGCTTCGGCCGCGGCGGCGCGTACCAGCGGGTCGGCCGCGCCCAGCCGGTCGGGGTGCAGCGCGCCGACCAGCTCGCGGTAGCGGCGGGCCGGCGCCTCGGTGCCGAACAGGTCGGCGTCGGTGCGCGCGGCGGTGACCAGCCGGATCGCCTCCTCGGTCCTCACCGCACCGTCTCCTCCCGGGCGGGGCGCAGCAGCGCCGGGTGCAGCAGCCGGGCGTCTCCGGCGCGGTAGAGCTTGGCCCGGGGGCCGCCGCGCGCGCCGCCGCGTTCGGTGCTGCCGCCGGTGCTCTCCACGAGGCCGGGCACCGAGAGCACCTTGCGGTGGAAGTTGCCGGCGTGCAGCGGGTGGCCCCAGACCGTCTCGTAGACCTCGCGCAGCTCGGTGATCGTGAACTCGGGGGCGAGGAACCGGGTGGCCAGCGGCGTGTACTCCAGCTTGGAGCGGGCGCGCTCCAAGCCGTCGTCGATGATCCGGCCGTGGTCGAAGGCGAGCTGCCGGCTGGTCAGCGCGGTGACCGGCAGCCAGATCGCCTCGTCGGCGTCGGTGTCGGCGACCGGGTCGGGCAGGCCGGGGGCGAACGCCAGGTGCGCGACCGAGACCACCCGCATGCGCGGGTCGCGGTCGGGCGCGCCGTAGCTGCCGAGCTGTTCCAGGTGCACCCGGCGCAGCCGCTCGCCGCCGAGGCCGGTCTCCTCGGCCAGCTCGCGCCGGGCACCGGTGGCCAGGTCCTCGTCCGGCTGGACGAAGCCGCCGGGCAGTGCCCAGTGCCCCGCGTAGGGCGGCGCGCCCCGGCGGATCAGCAGCAGGTGCAGCGCGCCCTCGCGGATGGTCAGCGCGACCACGTCGACGGTGACCGCGACCGCCGGGTAGTCCCGGGGGTCGTACCCGGCGAGGAAGTCCTGCTCGTTCACGGCCGCTCACTCTCTCAGGTTGAGAACAACTCAATCTGAGAACAACTTAGCGCCGAAAAGAGGGGACGGCAAGTCCCCTCTTTCACTCAGCGCACGGAGCCGACCAGGTGCGGTCTCCCGTCCCGGGCGCTGTGCAGCGCGAAGTCCCAGCCCGCGCCCGCCGCCGAGGCGCTGAACGCCACAGTCGACGGCAGCGGCACCGGTAGCTTGAACGACACGTCCACCGTGTACGCCTCGGGTAGCCGCGGCTCCAACGCGGCCAGGCAGCGGGCCTTGCTCCACATGCCGTGCGCGATCGGGCGCGGGAAACCGAACAGCCGCGCGCCCAGCTTCGAGGTGTGGATCGGGTTGTGGTCGCCGGAGACGCGCGCGTAGTCCGTACCCACCTGGGGCGTCACCCGCCATTGGGCCGAGAAGGCCGGCGGCGCCGGGCGGTCACCCCGGTCGCGCCGCGGGCCGCCGCCTGCGGCGCGCTCCTTCCCGAGGTACGTGGACACGCCGCGCCACACCTCCTCGCCGCCGATCGACCCGATCAGCACCACGTCGAGCTGGCGGCCCCGCTCGTGCGGGCGCAGGTTCTCCGCGTACGTGTGGAAGTCGACGCTCTCGCCGACCTCGACCGGCCGGTGCACGGTGATCCGGTTGGCCACGTGCACCACGCCGGTGAGCGGGATCGGGAAGCCCGGACTCGTCATCAGCCGCAGCGACAGCGGGAACCCGAGCACGTGCAGGTACGTCGCCGGCAGCCGGTCGGTGAGCCGGAACCCGCACACCCGGTCGTAGTCCGCCAGATGCCCCTGGTCCACCGCGACCCCACCGACGGCGAGTTCCAGCGCCGGCACGTCCGTCCCGCGCCGCCCTCCGACCCCGGGCACCGCTCCCAGCAGCGCACGCCGGTAGAGCGCCCCACTGGCAGGCAACCCGTCCAGCGCGACCCGCCGCCGCCCCGCCGCCCCTTCACTCCGTCGATCATGAAGTTGGCTGCCTTGTGGATCTCCAGAAGTGCCGTCAACCTCATGATCGTCGGACGCTGGGCGGGCGTTGGTCTGGGCCAGGGCGGCGGCTCGGGCGGAGGTCAGGTCGCGGGTGGGGCCCTCGATCAGGTCGTGCAGGGTCAGGTCCTCCTCGTGGTCCTTCGCCATCACGCCCCCAGCAGGCTCTGGCCGCAGACCCGGACCACGTTGCCGCTCACCGCGCCGCTCGCCGGCCAGGAGAGCCAACCGATCGTCTCGGCCACGTCCACCGGCAGGCCGCCCTGGGCCATGCTGTTCATCCGCCGTCCCGCCTCGCGGATGGTCAGCGGGATACGCGCCGTCAGCCGCGTCTCGATGAAGCCCGGCGCGACAGCGTTCAGGCTGATCCCACGCTCGCGCAGCACCGGGGAGAGCGAGTCGACCAGGCCGATCACGCCGGCCTTGCTCGTCGCGTAGTTGGTCTGCCCCCGGTTGCCGGCGATCCCGGCGATCGACGAGACCGACACGATCCGGCCGCCGGCCGGGATCAGGTCGCGTTCCAGCAGCACGTCGTTGATGCGCTCCTGGCTGGACAGGTTCACGTCGATCACCGAGTCCCACCGGTCGGCGTCCATCCGGCCCAGCGTCTTGTCCCGGGTGATGCCCGCGTTGTGCACCACCACGTCGACCCGGCCGTGCCGGGACGCCAGATGCTCCGCCAGCCGGGTCGGCGCATCAGGCGCGGTCAGGTCGAGCTGCACCGCGCTGCCGCCGATCTCGTTGGCGACGGCGGCCAGTTCGTCCCCGGCCGCCGGGATGTCCAGCGCCACCACCTGGGCGCCGTCGCGGGCGAGCACCTTCGCCAGCGCCGCGCCGATGCCCCGGGCCGCGCCGGTCACCAGCACCACCTGCCCGGAAAGCGGCCGGTCCCAGTCGGCAGGCGCGACGGCGGTGCCGGTGCCGACGCGTACGACCTGGCCCGAGACGTACGCGGAGCGGCCGGAGAGCAGGAACCGGAGCGTGGACTCCAGGCTCACCGGGGTTCCGGCGTCACCCTCGCGGGTCACGTAGACGAGCTGGGCGGTCACACCCCGGCCGAACTCCTTGCCGATGCTGCGGGTCAGGCCCTCCAGCGCGCGCTGGGCGGTAGCCTCCCGGGGAGAGCCGCACTCGCCCGGCGGGGTGCCCAGCACGATCACCCGGCCGCTGGGCAGCAGCGACCGGGCCTGCGGGTGGAAGAAGTCGTAGAGCTGGCGCAGCCCGGCGGAGTCGGTGATGCCGCTGGCGTCGTACACCAGGGCCGCGAAGCGGCGGTCGGCGTCGTGCGCGGCGACCGGGTCGGCCAGCTCGACCCCGGCGGCGGTCAGGATCTTGCCGGCCGGCTCGGCGATCCGGCCGCCGGCCGAGGAGCCGAGCAGGACCGGCCCCGGAACGAGCGGGTCACCGGGCGTGTGCCGGCGCAGTCGGGGCGGGTCGGGCAGCCCGAGGCGCTTGACCAGCGCGCGACCGGCCCCCGTCTGGACGAAGCTCGCGTACCTGTCGGTCATAGGCGTAGCCTACTGGCGAGTAGGGTTCGGGCAACAGTTTCGAGGAGGCCGATCGTGCAGAGTGTCCGGCGGGTCGCGGTCATCGGGGGCAACCGCATCCCCTTCGCCCGGTCCAACTCGCGCTACGCGCACGCGTCCAACTCCGACATGCTCGGTGCGGCGCTCGACGGGCTGGTCGCCCGGTTCGGGCTGGCCGGCGAGCGGGTCGGCGAGGTGGTGGCCGGCGCGGTGCTCAAGCACTCCCGCGACTTCAACCTCACCCGCGAGGTGGTGCTCGGCTCCCGGCTCGACCCGCACACCCCCGCGTACGACATCCAGCAGGCCTGCGGCACCGGGCTGGAGGCCGCCATCCTGGTCGCCAACAAGATCGCCCTCGGGCAGATCGAGGTCGGAATCGCCGGTGGCGTCGACACCACCTCCGACGCGCCGCTCGCCGTCAACGAGGACATGCGGCGCACCCTGATCCAGCTCAACTCGGCCCGTACGCTCGGCGAACGCCTCAAGATCGCGGCGAAGCTGCGCCCGCACCAGCCGTTCAAGCCGGACATCCCGCGCAACGCCGAACCCCGTACCGGGCTGTCCATGGGTGAGCACGCGGCCCGGACCGCGCTGCGCTGGAACGTCGACCGCGCCGCGCAGGACGAACTGGCGCTGCGCTCGCACCAGCGGCTCGCCGCCGCGTACGACAAGGGGTTCTTCGACGACCTGATGACCCCCTACCTGGGGCTCACCCGCGACCAGAACCTGCGGCCGGACACCAGCCTGGAGAAGCTCGGCTCGCTCAAGCCGGTCTTCGGCGCCTCCGGCGCGGACGCCGAGCGGGCCACCATGACCGCCGGCAACTCCTCGCCGCTCACCGATGGCGCCTCGACGGTGCTGCTCGCCTCCGAGGAGTGGGCCAAGGCGCACAACCTGCCGGTGCTGGCGTGGTTCTCCTGGTCCGAGGCCGCCGCCGTCGACTTCGTGCACGGCGACGAGGGCCTGCTGATGGCCCCCGCGTACGCCGTGCCCCGGATGCTGGCCCGCGCCGGGCTGAGCCTCCAGGACTTCGACTTCTACGAGATCCACGAGGCGTTCGCCTCGCAGGTGCTGGCCACGCTGGCCGCCTGGGAGTCGCCGGAGTTCTGCAAGGAGCGCCTCGGCCTGGACGCCCCGCTCGGCTCGATCGACCGGGACAAGCTCAACGTCAACGGCTCGTCGCTGGCGGCCGGGCACCCGTTCGCCGCCACCGGCGGCCGGATCGTCGCCACGCTCGCCAAGCTGCTGGATCAGAAGGGGAGCGGGCGCGGCCTGATCTCCATCTGCGCGGCCGGCGGGCAGGGCGTGACCGCGATCCTCGAGCGCTGACGGGCGACGCCCGCCCGGTTCGTCGGCCGGGCGGGCAACCCGCGTGCCGGCTCGTTCCGTCCCCTGGGCATGAGGCGAACGAGGGGTGGCACCCCGTGACCGGGCGCGACGAGGAGTTCCGCGACTACGTGACCGCCCGGCTGGAGCCGCTGCGCCGGACGGCGTACCTGCTGTGCCGGGACTGGCACACGGCGGACGACCTGGTGTCGATCACGTTGAGCAAGCTCTACCGCAACTGGCGGCGGGCGCTCGGCGCGGACAACCTCGACGCGTACGTCCGGGGGATGCTCACCAACGCGTGGCTGGACGAGCGGCGCCGGCCGTGGCGGCGGGAGCGGAGCACCGACGAGGTGCCGGACCGGGCGGACCTGGCAGCCGGGGAGCCGTCGGTCGGTGAGCGGGAGATGCTGCTGGAGATGCTGGGCCGGCTCGCGCCGAGGCGACGGGCGGTCGTGGTGCTCCGCTTCTACTGCGACCTGTCGGTCGAGGAGACCGCGAAGATCCTCGGCGTCAGCACCGGAACCGTGAAGAGTCAGGCCGCCCGTGCGCTGGAGACGCTGCGGCTGCTCGCCTCGCCACATTCGGCAGTGGAGAGCGGGAGGCAGAGATGACGTACCGGCAGATCTTCGACGAGGCGATCGGCGACGCGCCGCCGACGGCGGTGCTGGCACTGGCGCTCGGCGTCGGCGTGGTCGTGCAGCCCGGAGCGTCCGGCGGCCCGGCGCCCACCCGCCCGGCCGCGTCGGCCACCGCCCGGTCCGAGCCGGAGCGCCTGCAGGCGGCGATCCTGGTCGCGTTCAACCGGGAGGCGCCGGACCTGCGGTGGGTGCAGGGCGGGTCGACCGCCGACCGCAAGACCTGGGACGGCCCGGTCACCGACACGCCGTCGTGGTCGGTGCAGCGGTTGCAGTGGGAGTCCATGACCGGCTGGTTCGCTGTGGGTATCGCCGCTCGGGGCGAGGTCCGGTCGTACCTGACCATCAACGTGGGCAGGATGCGCCCCGGCCACACGTCTGGCCCGGGCGAGTGCACTCCCGGCCAGGTCAGGTGCCGGTCCTTCACCGGCCCCAAAGGCGAGCTGGTGGTGGCCAACGACGCCGAGGGCAGGCACCTGGTCGGGTCGGTGACCGAACGGACGGTCCTGCGGACCGTGACCGTCGAGCGGGCCGACGGCACCCACGTGTCGGTGCAGACGCACTCGTCCACCGACCGGCACCTCCTGACCGCCGGGGAGATGGCCGCTGTCGCGCTGGACCCCGAGATCCGGCTGGGCTGAGGGCGTCCCGGTCCGGCCTGCCCACAGGCCGGACCGGGTACCGGCGTCGCCGGGGCCGGCCCGGGCGTCATGAAAGACTGAGGTACGTGACGACGATCCCGAACGTGCTCGCCAACCGGTACGCCTCGCCCGAACTGGTCGCTCTCTGGTCGCCGGAGGAGAAGGTCCGGATGGAGCGCCGGCTCTGGCTGGCGGTGCTCAAGGCCCAGCGTGATCTCGGCGTGCCGGTGCCGGACGGGGTGGTCGAGGCGTACGAGCGGGTGGTCGACCAGGTCGACCTGGCCTCGATCGCGGCCCGGGAGCGGGTCACCCGGCACGACGTGAAGGCCCGGATCGAGGAGTTCAGCGCGCTCGCCGGGCACGAGCACGTGCACAAGGGGATGACCTCCCGCGACCTCACCGAGAACGTCGAGCAGCTCCAGATCCGCGCCTCGCTGGAGCTGATCCGGGACCGGGTGGTCGCCACGCTGGCCCGGCTGGGCTGGCACGCGGGCGAGTACTCGGCGCTGGTGATGACCGGCCGGTCGCACAACGTCGCCGCGCAGGCCACCACGCTCGGCAAGCGCTTCGCGTCGGCGGCGGAGGAGCTGCTGATCGCGTACGAGCGGCTGGAGGACCTGATCGGCCGCTACCCGCTGCGCGGGATCAAGGGACCGGTGGGCACCGCCGCCGACCAGCTCGACCTGTTCGACGGCGACGCCGACAAGGTGGCCGAGCTGGAGCAGCGGGTGGCCGGGCACCTGGGCTTCCGCCGGGTGCTGGACAGCGTCGGCCAGGTCTACCCGCGCTCGCTGGACTTCGACGTGCTCTCCGCGCTGGCCCAGGTGGCCGCCGCGCCGTCGTCGCTGGCGACCACGATCCGGCTGATGGTCGGTCAGGAGCTGGTCACCGAGGGCTTCAAGCCGGGTCAGGTCGGTTCCAGCGCCATGCCGCACAAGATGAACACGCGCTCGTCGGAGCGGGTGAACGGCTTCGCGGTGATCATCCGGGGTTACCTGTCGATGGTCGGCGAGCTGGCCGGCGACCAGTGGAACGAGGGCGACGTCTCCTGCTCGGTGGTGCGCCGGGTCGCGCTGCCTGACGCGTTCTTCGCCGCCGACGGGCTGTTCCAGACGTTCCTCACCGTGCTGGACGAGTTCGGCCCGTACCCGGCGGTGATCAACCGGGAGCTGGAGCGCTTCCTGCCGTTCCTCGCCACCACGAAGATGCTGGTGGCCGCCGTACGCCGGGGTGTGGGCCGGGAGGTCGCGCACGAGGTGATCAAGGAGCACGCGGTCGCCGTGGCGCTGGCCATGCGGGAGAAGGGCGCGACCGAGAACGACCTGTTCGACCGGCTCGCCGCGGACGGCCGGCTGGGCCTGACCCGGGCCGAGATCGACATCCTGGTGGCCGACCGCAACGCCTTCGTGGGCGCCGCCGCCGACCAGGTCAACCGCGTGACCGCAAGAATCACCAAGGTCGTCGAGTCCCACCCCCAGG
>NZ_WBKS01000116.1:0-19716 GCF_008868145.1 Micromonospora sp. AMSO1212t | reverse complement strand
CCCAAACCCGCAGCACTGCGGCACGGACGCGGCGATCATGAAGTTGGCTGCCTCGGGAAGCGATTTCCCGCCAGTCAACTTCATGATCGCCGGGCGATGAGGCGACCGGGGCGGCGCGGGCGAGGCGGGGTGCGGCCATCCTGCGGGAACGGGGCGGCCTGGTCGGGGTGCGGGCGGCCGGTGCCCTCTACCGTGGGTGCGGCTGGCCGGTCCCACGCCGGGTGGGCGCCGGCGCCGGCCGGACCGCCGCCCGGACGACGAGGGGGACGCATGACCGAGGGCGCCGTGTCCCGGCCGGTGCGGGTCCTGCTCGCCGACGACCAGCCGCTGCTGCGTACCGGATTCCGGATGGTGCTCGGCGCGGAGGACGACCTCGACGTGGTGGGTGAGGCCGGCGACGGCGTGGAGGCGGTGGAGCTGTCCCGGCGGCTGCTGCCCGACGTGGTGCTGATGGACATCCGGATGCCGCGCCTGGACGGGGTGGCCGCCACCCGGGCGATCGTGTCGGCCCGGCTGCCGGTACGCGTACTCGTGCTCACCACGTTCGCGCAGGACGACCACGTCGTCGGGGCGCTGCGGGCCGGGGCGAGCGGCTTCCTGACCAAGGACGTGCCGGCCGAGGACCTCGTGGCCGCGATCCGCACGGTGGCCGCCGGGGGCGCGGTGATGTCCCCGCGCGTCCTGCGCCGGCTGCTGGACCGCTTCGCCCAGGTGCTGCCGGACCCGGCCGCCGCGCCGGCGCGGGCGCTGGAACCGCTGACCGACCGGGAGCGCGAGGTGCTCACCCACATGGCGCGCGGACTGTCCAACGCGGAGATCGCCCGGGTGCTGTCGGTCAGCGAGACGACTGTGAAAACCCATGTCGGGCATGTGCTCACGAAGCTACGGTTGCGCGACCGGGTGCAGGCGGTCGTGCTCGCGTACGAGACGGGCCTGGTCCGTCCCGGCGGCTGAGGTGGCGCGGGTCACCTACCGTGACCAGCGGCGGGGCTGATGTGTTGACCATCACGCCAGGTGAGGCCCTAACGTCGGCGTCGCCTTCCGGTCAGGGGTCACCCTGAGCCCGGATGGGGGTCGACCCTCACCGGAAGATCGGCACGGATTCCACCCCAGGTCTGAGGGCTTTCGGGCTCGCGACCCCGAGGATGGATTCCGCCGCACCGGCCAGCGGGGGCGGTGCGGCATGAGAGCGACATACGGAAGAGGTAGATGACGTGACCGCGACGGTAGGCCGAGAGCAGGCCGCGGCCCGGGCGAACGATGTGTGGAAGGTGTACGGCAGCGGCGAGGCGCAGGTCGCCGCGCTGCGGGGGGTCAGCGCCGAGTTCGAACGCGGCCGGTTCACCGCGATCATGGGGCCGTCGGGCTCCGGGAAGTCCACACTGATGCACTGCCTCGCGGGTCTGGACACGGTGACCAAGGGCACCGTGATGATCGGCGACACGACGGTGACCGGTCTCAACGACGCGGGCCTGACGAAGCTGCGCCGGGACAAGGTGGGCTTCATCTTCCAGCAGTTCAACCTGCTGCCGACGCTCACCGCGCAGGAGAACATCCTGCTGCCTTTGTCGATCGCCGGGCGCAAGCCCGACCCGGCCTGGTACGACACGGTGATCGACACGGTCGGGCTGCGGGATCGGCTCGGGCACCGCCCGGCGCAGCTCTCCGGCGGCCAGCAGCAGCGCGTGGCGTGCGCCCGGGCGCTCGTGGCGCGCCCCGAGGTGATCTTCGCGGACGAGCCGACGGGCAACCTGGACTCCCGCTCCGGCGCCGAGGTGCTCAAGTTCCTGCGCAACTCGGTACGCGAGCACGGCCAGACCATCGTGATGGTCACGCACGACCCGACCGCCGCCGCGTACGCCGACCGGGTGGTCTTCCTCGCCGACGGGCAGATCGTCTCGGAGCTGATCGAGCCGACCGCCGAGACGGTGCTGGACACGATGAAGAAGCTGGACGCCCCGGTCGAGGTGGGCAACTGATGCTGCGGGCAACGCTCAAGAGCCTGCTGGCGCGCAAGCTGCGCCTGCTGCTGTCCGGCCTGGCGGTGGTGCTCGGCGTCATGTTCGTCTCCGGCGCGTTCGTGCTCACCGACACGCTCGGGCGGTCCTTCGACGCGGTCTTCGCCGACGCGTACGCCGAGGTCGACGTGAGCGTCGAGGCGAAGCCGAAGATCGACGTCTCCACCGCGGAGGGCATGCCGCTGAGCACCCCGATGCCGGCGTCGGTGCTCGACCGGATCAAGGCGGTGCCCGGCGTCGCCGACGCCGAGGGCGTGGTGGCCGCCGACGGCGCCCGCATGATCGGCAGCAACGGCAAGGTGGTCACCTCGTTCGGCCCGCCGCAGCTGGGCCAGAACTGGCTCGGTGAGAGCGACCTGGTGGAGATCCGCGAGGGCCGCGCGCCGCAGGCCGACGACGAGATCGTGATCAACACCGCGCTGGCCGAGGCGGGCAAGGTCAAGGTCGGCGACCGGGTCGGCGTGCTGACGCTGGCCCCGAAGAAGGAGTTCACGCTCGTCGGCGTGTTCGGCTACAGCGGCGGCCGGGACTCGATCGGTGGCGCCAACGAGGTCTACTTCACCACCCCGGTGGCGCAGCAGCTGATGCTGGGCAAGCCGGACGTGTTCAGCAACGTCAGCGTCCAGGCCGCCGACGGCACCACGCCGGAGGCGCTGCGCGACGAGGTGGCCCGCACGCTTGGCGCCGACTACCAGGTCAAGACCGGCGAGCAGCTCGCCGCCGACGCCTCGGCCGGCCTCAAGGAAGGGCTGTCGTTCTTCAACAAGATCCTCCTCGGGTTCGCCGCGGTGGCGCTGCTGGTCGGCACGTTCCTGATCCTCAACACGTTCTCGATCATCGTGGCCCAGCGCACCCGTGAGCTGGCCCTGATGCGGGCGATCGGGGCCAGCGGCAAGCAGGTCATCGGCTCGGTGGTGCTGGAGGCGCTCGCGGTCGGCCTGATCGCCTCGGTGCTGGGGCTCGCCGCCGGCATCGGCGTGGGCGCGCTGCTGGCGTACCTGTTCGGTCAGCTCGCCGGAGGTCTCACCCTGGCCGGGCTGGGCGTGCCGGCCTCGGCGGTGATCGGCGCGTTCGCGGTCGGCATGCTGATCACGGTGATCGCCGCGCTGCTGCCGGCGCTGCGCGCCTCGCGCATCCCGCCGATCGCCGCGATGCAGGACGTCGCCACGCCGGACCGGCCGCTCACCAAGGTCACCATCGGCGGCGCGGTGGTCACCGGCATCGGCGCGGTGCTGCTCTTCCTCGGTCTCGGCGGGCACGCCGGCGACAGCACCCTGGCGACCATCCTCGGCGGCGTGCTGTTCGCGTTCATCGGGGTGGCGCTGCTGACGCCGATCATCAGCCGGCCGGTGGTCTCGCTGCTGGGCGCGATGTTCTCCTGGTCGGTGCCGGGCAAGCTGGGCCGGCTCAACTCGGGCCGCAACCCGCGCCGCACCGCGATCACCGCCGCCGCCCTGATGGTGGGCATCGCCCTGGTCACCGGCGTGACGGTGATCCTGGACTCGGCCAAGGGCAGCATCGGCAAGCTGGCCGAGGACACCATCAAGGCGGAGCTGGTGATCTCCGGGTCCACCACCGGGCCGCGCCCGGCGAGCTTCGACCCGGCGGTGCTGGAGAAGGCCGCCGCGATCCCGGGCGTGCAGCTGGTCTCCGGTGAGTACGGCGACATGGCGGTGGTCGGCGGTGAGCGGACCTGGGTGGCCGTGTCGAGCAACGTGGCCGCGCTCCAGCAGATCTTCGGGGCGAAGGCCACCGCCGGTGACATCAGCCGGCTGGCGCCGGACCAGATGCTGGTCAGCTCGGACACCGCGAAGGCACGCAACCTCGCCGTCGGCTCGACGGTGCCGGTGCAGCTGTCCCGCGGCGAGGCCCGCACCTACACGGTCAGCGGCATCTACGAAAGCTCGCAGCTGACCAACCCGGTGACGCTGCCGCCGCAGGCCGCGGCGGACTTCAGCATCCCGCAGCCGATCCAGGGCTTCCTCCAGCTCGCCCCCGGCACGTCGGTGGGCGCCGTGCAGCCGCAGGTCGAGCGACTGCTGGCGGACAGCCCCGAGGTGTCGGTGGCCGACCGGGCCGCGTTCATCGAGCAGCAGACCGGTCAGCTGGACTCCCTGCTCCAGATGATCCAGATCCTGCTGGCGCTGGCCATCGTGATCGCGGTGCTGGGCATCATCAACACGCTCGCGCTGTCGGTGCTGGAACGAACCAGGGAGCTGGGCCTGCTGCGGGCGATCGGCCTGCGCCGCGCCCAGACCATGCGCATGATCACGGTCGAGGCGGTGGTGATCTCCATCTTCGGCGCGCTGCTCGGCGTGGTGGTCGGCGCCGGTCTCGGCGCGGCGGTGGTCGAGGCGCTCAAGGACGAGGGCATCACCGACCTGATCCTGCCCTGGGGTCAGATGGTGACGTTCCTGATCCTGGCCGCGATCATCGGTGTGGTCGCCGCGGTGCTGCCGGCGATCCGCGCCGCGCGGATCAACGTCCTGGGCGCCATCGCCCACGACTGACGCAACCAGAAGGGGCCCCTCTCGTCGAGAGGGGCCCTTTCGCTATCGGTTGAGCAGCGCCGCGAGCAGCTCCAGGTCCGCCGCGGTCAGGCTCTCCACCTGGTGTACGCCGTCGGCGGGCGCCAGCGGCACCTCGGCCGGCACGGCCAGCACCGCCGCCCCGGCGGCGAGCGCGCTCGCCACGCCGGTCGGTGAGTCCTCGATCGCCACGCACCGCTCGACCGGCACGCCCAGCAGACGCGCGGCGGTCAGGTACGGCTCCGGGTGCGGCTTGGCCGCGTCCACCTCGTCGCCGCAGACCACCGCGTCGAAGCTGTCCCGGCCCAGCGTGTCCAGGGCCACCTCGACCAGGGACCGGCCGCTGGAGGTGACCAGCGCGGTGAGGATGCCGGCCTCCCGTACCGCGCGCAGCAACGCCAGCGCGCCGGGACGCCACTGCAGCCCGGTGCGGAACAGCTCCAGGATCCGGGCGCTGATCCAGTCGGAGCTGGCCTGCACGTCCCGCTCCGGCTGGCCCAGGTCGTCGTGCACGATCCGCATCGCGTCGGCCATCCCGGTGCCGACGATCGCGCGGCGGGCGTCCTCGGACAGGACACCGCCGTACACGGCGGCCAGTTCCTGCAACGCGACGTCCCACAGTTTCTCGCTGTCGACCAGGGTGCCGTCCATGTCGAAGAGCACGGCGGCGGGGTGTGGGCTGCTCAGCGGGGGCCTCCTTCGGTACGCGTACCCCGCCGATCCTGCCAGTCGCGTCCGGTGCGCCCGTCACCGTCCCCGACCGGGGTGACCCGCGGCATCACCCGAGGCCGCAGGCGCCGAGCGACTTCTCGTACCCGCGGAAGAACGAGTCGCTGCGCTGCTCGGCGGTGCCGTGCGAGCCCTCGGCGAACCACGGCTGGTCGGGGTCGTCGCCGACCGCGAGCAGCCCCTCCCGGAACTCCTCCAGGTCGCCGTCCTCCAGCTCCAGCGCCCCGGAACGGACGCTGTCCCCGAGGTACGCCCCGGCCATGCAGTCGGCCTGCAGCTCCTGCTGGATGGTGAAGTTGTAGCGGATGCCCAGCCGCACCTGCATGCCGTGGGCGTACTCGTGGCCGAGCAGGTAGAACAGGAACGCGTCGCCGATCTGCCGGAACGCCGCCACCGACCAGTTCACGTCGTAGGCGATGAAGTCACCGGCCGAGCAGTAGACAGCGTTGTTGCGCGGCAGCCCCTGCCCGGCGCAGGCCACCTCGCCCTCGCGGCTGTAGGGCACCACCCGCCGGATCGGGGTGAACCGCTGATCGGAGGCACGGAACTGCTCCGCCCAGTAGCGTTCGGCCAGCCGGACCGCGTCCTGGATGTCCTGCTTGAACTCGGCCACGCTCGTCGTGCCGTCCGCCCGGGTGGTCTGCGACTCCGGCTGCGCGCTGCGCGGGGGTGCGGGCTGCTGCGGTTCGCCCTGGTCGTAGCCGCCGGCCATGCAGCCGGCCGCCACCAGCGCGGCCACCACCAGCCCGGCGATCGGTCCGCGCCCCTGACGTCCCGCCCTGTCCCCCACCATGACCTCCCGGTTGTCGCACCCGTGTCCCGGAGCAGTACCCCCGGCGGACGCCGGTGATGCTCACCGGCTCACACGCACGGCCGCCGGGAAACGTTCACCGGCCACGGGAGCGGTACGGTCGGCGTCGTGGAGCCGCCGTACGCGGGAATCGTCTACTGGCGACGCAGCCTCTGGAACGGCATGCGCTGCGTGCCGGTGCTGCTGACGCTGGACGAGGGCCGGCTGCGCGCCTGCGACCGGCACGGCGCGGAGGTGTTCGCCGCCCTCGCCGGCCGGGTCGAGGCCCGGGGAACGATCTTCGGCACGATGCTGCTCACCGTCGACGGCCGCCGGTACGCGCTGGTCGGCGACGGCGCCACCGTCTCACCGGCGCCGAGCGCGGAGCAACGGCGGCGGCTGGCGGAGTCCACGTCCCACGCCGAGCCTGTTCCCGACCTCGCGTCGTGGTGGGAGCCGCTGGCGCGGGCCGGTGTGACGGTGCGCTGACCGGCGCGGTCAGTCCAGGCCGCGCATGATGTGCGGCTCGCCGTCGTCGTCGCCGAAGCAGCGGTGCAGCACCTGGGCGCGCGCCCACAGGTCCAGGCTGCTCGGCGGCCCGACCGGGCCCGTGCCGGCGGGCGTGGTGGTCAGCACGGGAGCCGGTTCCGGCGGGACCTGCGACGTCACCTCGTCGGTCATGTCCGCCCCTTTCGTCGTACCCATGCTCGTCCGCGGGCGTTTCCGCCACGTCAACTCCGACGGCGCGGGCATGGACGCGGCGCGCCTGACCCACGCCGGCCCGTACTCCGGTGACGGTAGTCCGCCGGGCCGCCGAGCACAGCCGTATTCCCGACGTCGCCGCAGGTCGCGGCCGGTGATCACGCCTGCGGGCCGACCGGGCCGCAGGTGGCGCAGCAGGTGTCGCCACGCCAGGCGTCACGGCCCTCGCGGACCGCGACCACGGCGATCACCAGCGCCGCGACCGGATCGGCCCAGGACCATCCGAACAGGCCGTTGAGGGCCAGCCCGACGAGCAGGACCACCGAGAGGTACGTGCACAGCAGCGTCTGCTTCGAGTCGGCCACCGCCGACCGGGAGCCGAGTTCACGGCCGGCGCGCCGCTGCGCGGCAGACAGCACCGGCATCACGATCACCGAGAGCCCGGCGAGCACCAGCCCGACCGGCGAGTGTGCGGCCTCGGCGCCGCCGAGCAGCGCCCGTACCGCCTCGACTGTGACGTACGCGGCGAGCGCGAAGAACGACACCGCGATGACGCGCAGCGCTACCCGCTCCCGGGCCTGCGGGTCCGGGCCGGCGAACTGCCACGCCACGGCCGTCGCGGAAGCCACCTCGATGACCGAGTCCAGGCCGAAACCGATCAGCGCGGTCGAGGAAGCGACGGTGCCGGCGCCGAGCGCCACCACCGCCTCGATCACGTTGTAGGTGATCGTCGCGGCGACCAGCAGCCGTACCCGGCGGGTGAGCAGCGCGCGGCGGGCCGGCGCTGGGCCGGCGGGCGTGGCGGGGATCAGCGGCAGGCTCATCAGCGGCATCCGGGCGTCCGCATGCCGCGACCATACCGCGCGTGTTTCTTCCCGGTGCGGGCTTGCATCCGGTACCCGGGTACGGGCTTACCGTCGAGAGGTGACCGACGATTCCTGGGTGCCCGACACCTGCACGCTGCCGACCACCGAGCGGCCGCTGCGGTTGGCCGAGTTCGACGGGCTGTTCCGCGACGCGCTGCGCGGCGCCGACCGGTTGTCCGCCGGGCACCTGCGGCTGCGTCTCGACGGCCGCGCCGAACCGGTGGCCCGCGACCTGATCGCCCGCGAGTCCGCGTGCTGTTCCTTCTTCACGTTCGACCTCGCGCGCCCGGGCGGCGACACGCTGACGCTCGACATTCGCGTTCCGGCGAACCGTGTCGCCGTACTCGATGCCCTGGCCCTGCGGGCGACGGCCGCGCGGGGCCGGTGATGGGCGAGCCGGAGCTGCGCAGCGGCCAGGTCGCCGACGCGGCCGGGGTCAACGTGCAGACGCTGCGCTACTACGAGCGGCGCGGGCTGCTGGCCGCGCCCCGGCGGTCGCCGGGCGGGCATCGGCTCTATCCGGCCGAGACGGTCACCCTGCTGCGGGTGGTGAAGGCCGCGCAACGTCTCGGCTTCACCCTCGCCGAGGTCGCGGGCCTGCTGGCGGCCGGACGGCACGACGCCGGCCTGCGGACCCGGGCCCACGACAAGCTCGCCGAGGTGGAGCGACGGCTCGCGGACCTCACCGCCGTCCGCGACACGCTGCGAGAGGCGATCTCGGCCGGCTGCGACGACCTGATCACCTGCGCGGGCAGCCCTCGCTGCCCGCTGCCCTTCGCCGGTTCGGACCACGACCCGGCTACGGTCTGACGCATGACTGTCGTCCGGTCCATCCTGCTGTTCCTGCTCGCCGCGCTCGCCGAGATCGGCGGCGCCTGGCTGGTGTGGCAGGGTTGGCGGGAGAACCGTGGGCTGCTCTGGATCGCCGCCGGGGTGATCGCGCTCGGCGCCTACGGGTTCGTGGCCACGTTCCAGCCGGACCCGAACTTCGGCCGCATCCTCGCCGCCTACGGCGGCGTCTTCGTCGCCGGGTCGCTCGCCTGGGGCATGGTGGTCGACAAGTTCCGGCCCGACCGCTACGACCTCGTCGGCGCGGCCATCTGCCTGGTCGGCGTCGCCGTCATCATGTACGCGCCGCGGACGGGCTGACCGTTCGCCGTCACTTGTACCGGGCGATGAACTCCTCCGGACGCCAGCGGGCTCCCTCGCTCAGATAGTGGAAGTTGAGAGTCACCTCGGCCCCGCCGGCCCGCTCCGCCATCTCCCGCAACGACATGGCCAGGAAGTAGTCGCTCAACGGGATGATCGTCGTCTCGCCCTCCGGATACGGCACGTGCAGCAGCGCGAGCGCGTGGCTCACCGGTGGGTGCACGAAGCCGCGCTCGTCGCGCCGGTAACCGCCGTAGGTGACCTCGGCGATCCAGGAGACCTCGCCGCCGACGGAGGCCAGGCGGTACTTGCGCAGGGCCTGCGCCAGAAGCGACCCGAGGGTCCGATGGGGGCGCACGTCGAGAGTCACGCGGTGCGAATCGACGTCGTCGCCCATGCAGACGGAGTCGCGGTCGATCGAGAACTGCACGGCGCTCACGGTAGTCCCGCGGGTCACGTGCGGGACCGCGGCGACCGGCGCTCGTGATGAGTTTCCGCGCCCGTACCCGTCACACCTACGACGACACACGACGACGCGGAAGGATGACCTCATGGGTGCGGACACGCGGCTGCAGGAGCTGGGCGTGAGCGGTCTGGGCGAGATGGACGAGCCGGTATTCACCGGGCTGGCGCAGCGGCACCGGCGGGAGCTGCACGTGCACTGCTACCGGATGCTCGGGTCGTTCGAGGACGCCGAGGACACCGTCCAGGAGACGTTCCTGCGGGCCTGGCGGCGGCGCGAGACGTTCGCCGGACGCTCGACGTTCCGGGCGTGGCTGTACCGGATCGCCACCAACGCCTGCCTGGATCTGCTCGCCAGGTGCCGGCCCGAGCCCGCGACCGGCGGCGAGGTGCGGTGGCTGCAGCCCTACCCGGATCGGCTACTCGACGAGCTGCCCGCGGCCGGCGCGGACGAGCCGGAGACGGTCGCTGTCGCGCGGGAGACGATCGAGCTGGCGTACCTGGTCGCCGTGCAGCACCTGGCACCGCGCCCGCGCGCCGTGCTGATCCTGCGCGACGTGCTCGGCTGGCCCGCCAAGGACGTCGCGGAGCTGCTCGGCGACTCGGTCAACTCGGTGAACAGCGCGTTGCAGCGCGCCCGCGCCGGAATGCGGGAACACCTGCCCGCCCAGCGGCAGGACTGGACCGGCGACGAGACGGACACCCGGACCCGCGAGCTGGTACGCCGCTTCACCGACGCCGCCGTCGCCAAGGACGTCGGTGCTCTCGCCGCCATGCTGCGCGACGACGTGCGCTGCTCGATGCCGCCCACCCCGGGCCTGCAGATCGGCCGGGACGCGGTGGTCGCCGACTGGGTCGCGGACGGCTTCGAGAGCCTAGGCAGCATGCGGGCCGTGCCCACCGCCGTGAACCGGCAGCCCGCCGTCGCGTTCTACCTGTGGCAGGAGAGCGACGGCGCGTACCTGCCGCTCACCGTCGACGCGCTGCGCGTCACCGGCGGGGCGATCACCGAGATCCTCACGTTCCACGCCGACCAGTTCCCGCGACTCGGGCTGCCGGAGCGCCTCCCGGCCGACCGCACGCCGTAGTGCCCGCGCGGACGCTCGCGCTGCCCGGCGGCGCGCGCGTTCCGGTGGTCGCGGCCCAGTGGCAGCACGCGTACGGCGTCGTCACGCGCGGACGCGTGCAGCTGGAGCTGCGCGACGGCACTCCCGGGCCGGTCCTCCGCCGCGACGCCGGTTTCTGGCTGCGCGGCACCGGCGTACGCGCGCTGCACAACCCCGGCCGTCGTACCGCGACGGTACGGATCCTCACTCCTCACCTCGAAGCTCGGAGGAACGACATGATCAGCAGCACCGACACCGCCGTCACAGTGCGCCGTCCGCACGGCTTCCGGCGGCTCGCCGTCACCGGCCTGGTCGCCACGCTCGCCGCGATGGTGGTCACCACGCTCGCGGCCGCGCTGGCCCGCGGCGCCGGTGTGGACTTCGAGATCCCCGACGGCGGCGGCGAGACCATCCCGCTGGGCGGGTTCGCCGTGGTGACCGGGTTCTTCTCGCTCGTGGGCGTCGTCATCGCCGCCGTACTGCTGCGGTTCAGCGCGCGTCCCGCGCGGCGGTTCGTGTGGACGGCGGTGGCGCTGACCGCGCTGTCGATGGTGCCGCCGTTCGTCGTCGGGGCTGCTGCACCGACCGTCATCGCCCTGGTCGGGCTGCACCTGGTCGCGGCGGCGGTGATGATCCCCGCCCTGACGCGAAGCCTGCGGGCCGGCCCTCCGCGAGAAGCGTGACGGCTACTCGGCCGTGACTCCGGAACGGCGGTTGGCCACCCTGGCGCCGCCGAACGCGACGAGCCAGGGCAGCACCAGGAAGCCGCCGCAACCGATCACGATCAGCCACAGAGTCTCACTCGGTTCTCCCTGGTGCTCCAGTTCGGGCCACGTGAAGGCACTGCCGAGCAGCGACAACGCGTAGAACAGGACGACCACGATCGCGGCAGCAGTGCTGACCCGGCGGTTGCGCGGACTGCCCGCAGCGCAGAAGGCTCCGAGCACGAACATGACAATCGGAGCGAGGTACATACCGGACAGGACGACGAAGGTGAAGTACGTCGCGCCGGGGCCGAGATCCGAGTCCGCCAACGGTGGCAGGCCGGCTCCGGCCGCGTGGACGGCAGAAGGACAGGCGGAGTTCAGCACCTCGGACTCCTCGCGCCGGGACGCTCGCACGCCATCGGAATCGATCCCTCAGTCTGGCACCGGCCACGCCGCCGGACCGACCGGGAGTCGTCGATCCGCCGCAGAATGATGCGATCTACAGGGTTCGATCAAAAACGTTCGGGAACTTCGATACGGACCACACGCCGGGCGCCGCCAGTCGGCGCCCGGCGTCACGTAGACCGAGAGGTGACACCATGACCTTCCGCGCCAGGCTCGTCGGAGCCGCACTCGTCGGGACGCTCGCCGCCGGCGCATCCGCGCTGGCCACGGCCTCCACGGCCAGCGCGCAGGCCGAACCCTGCGTTCAGCGCATCGCCGTGGTGAACAACGCCGCCTTCGTGATGTCCTTCAGTGTTCAGGCGAGCAACGGTCTGGAGACGGCGAACACCGACACGTACCCGATCAACCAGTCGCGGACGATCGATCTCACCACCACCGCCCTGCCGGTCGGGTCCGACGTCCGGCCGGTGGTGGACGCGGTGGCCGGAGCGCAACGGACCCCGAGCAGCTTCGTGTCGTACTGCGAGAACGGGCAGACCGCGACGTACTCGGTGACCGGGACGACGTACGACTACACGGTCACGCTGATCGGCTGACCGGCACGTCGATCCTTCGGGGCGTCCGCCATCCCGGCGGGCGCCCCGCGCTCGTCAGTGGCTACATGAACAGCAGGAGCCGGAAGCTCGACCGACCAACCGTCGCCCAGAGGCCTCCGCACGCCCCAAGTGTCACCTACAGCCTGCGTTCCGTGTGGTGACCTCATCGGTGTGGACGCCGCCGATCAGCCGTTGCTGGGGCTGGAGATCCCGCGTTTTGCGAAGGACGCCGCGACCTCATCGAAGACACCGACGGCAAGCTCGGGCTGCGCGAGAGCATCGGACAACGGCAGCTCCAGTTGAGGGTCGTACCCGGGTAGGCCCGTCACCGCCTGGACCACTTCGCCGAGTTGGTACATCGCCGCGACGACTGCGCGGGCATCGTCGCCTCGGTACCAGAAGGGCACCGTGATCCCGGCCTCTTCCGCGTAGTAGCTGAGCTGGATCCCGGTCGGCTCGTGGGTCAGCTCGTAGTTGTGGGCGCCCTCGAAGACGGAAACCTCACCGAGTACCTGCCGGGACGCCGCAACCAGTCGGGCCCACACCTCGCCGCTCGGACGCTCTGCGCTGTCGGACTCTTCCGCCGCGTTCAGGGCGTCCTCCCAGGATTGGTCGCCGCTTCGAGGAAGGAAGAGCAGGGCATAACTCATGGCCGTGGACGGTACATCCATCCGGCCTCGGATCCCGGGCTCGGACGGTGCGACGACTCGCGGGTGCGACTCTGCGCTGATCGGTGCGCTTTCTCTGCCGCGCGCGGCGGTCGGGCTGGTTGACGCTGTCGACCGGCTTCGCGGCACGACGGGCAATGCCAGCGTGTTGCTACGGTCCGGCTATGCGATCCGGCAGCCGTTCATGGTTACCCGCGTTGGCGGTCGTGCTCGGATCGACTTCGGGTTGGTTTTCGGCCGGTGCCGGCGGATCGCTACAACGCGCCCCCACTGCCCTCCTCGTGATGGTGGTCGGGCTCGGCAGCGCCGGGCTGTTGGTCGGCTTGTTGTCCGGCCGTCAGGACGGCAGGTGGTTCATGCCTGCCCTTGCACTGCTGGCCGGCTTCTACGCCGGCACATGGCTGAACTCGCCCCACCACAGCTTCGCCGGTGACGCCGTCGTCCTGATCCTCGCCACCGTCCCCGCGTGCGTCAGCGCCGCGCTCGGGTCCGCAGTCGGCCCACACCTCGCGAGTCGACAGCGAGAACGAAAGACGCGCAACGACCTACCCCGAGGAGGCAAGGTGACTCAGCGCTCGCATCAGCAGCGGGGCCGGTGCCCCGTCTGCAAACGCCTGGTAGCCCTCACTGCTGAGGGAGAAGTCGCACGCCACAACGGCACCATCCGTGCGTACGCCCCGCCTGAGGAATGCCCCGGAGGCGGACAGGGAGCGGAAGCCGCGGGGTCTTAGCGACAACGCAGGCCCCGGGGGCGTCCGTTTGCACGTACTTCCGCTGCCGGGACTGTGCTCAGCGCTGTGATGTGGCCGTGGCCGCCACAACCAGCATCGACAGCCACTGCTGGAGTCGACCACTGTCGACAGCCGGCGGGGCTGCGGTCGCAAGGCCGCTCCGTAGCTAGCATCAGCGGATGGAGTGGCTTGCGGCATTGCTCTCGTTCGTCGGTGGTCTCATTGCGGCGGCACTGGGGGCCTATGCCGTCACAAAGACGAACAAACAGCTGATGGCAGCCGACATCCGTGCACGTTGGGACGCCGCTCTACTCGAACATGGCGAGTCGTTCGCCGCCTCGACTCGGACCCTCCGGCACCACGCCGAGCGCTTCTCTCGAAGCGAGAATCAGGAGGAACGCAGAAGGGCGCTCGACGAGGCACACCACACCATGCGCCTCACGTGTGAACAACTCAGGCTTCTCGGAAGTCCACGGGTGCAACGGGCCGCTCGAGCCGTCATCCATCATGCGTATGCGGTGCGGGTCCAAGGAGAAGAGAACCGAGACCCGCGAGCCGAGCAGTACCCGTCCGTGCCGCCGATAAGCAGGCTCAATGACGCTCTACAGGAGTTCTATCGCGCACTCCGCGAGCAACTGAGAGCAGACGAACCCGAGGCCGTGATTCATGACGACGACCTCGACGTCATCGAGCCCGGGCTTCCGCCGCTACCGCGCAAGGAACGGTCCCAGTCGGCATGATGCCTTCACGCCGGCGGCGTCACTTGGCGTTGAAGTAGTTCGCCTCCGGGTGGTGCACGACGATCGCGTCGGTGGCCTGCTCCGGCACCAACTGGAACTCCTCGGACAACTGCACCCCGATCCGCTCCGCGCCCAGCAACTCCACGATCTTCGCCCGGTCCTCCAGGTCCGGACAGGCCGGGTAGCCGAACGCGTACCGGCAGCCCCGGTAGTCGGTGCGCAGCAGACCGGCCAGGTCGGCCGGGTCGTCGTCGGCCACGGTGCCGCCGCCGGGCAGCACCAGCTCGGCCCGGATCCGCCGGTGCCAGTACTCGGCCAGCGCCTCGGTGAGCTGCACGGACAGGCCGTGCACCTCCAGGTAGTCGCGGTACTCGTTGCCGGCGAACATCTTCGCCGTGTACTCGCTGATCGGCTGCCCGACGGTGACCAGCTGCAACGCCACCACGTCGAGCTGGTCGCCCTTGGGCCGGAAGAAGTCGGCCAGGCACAGCCGCCGCTCCTGGCGCTGCCGGGGGAAGGAGAACCGGGCCCGCTCGCTGTGCCCGTTCTCGTCCAGCACCACCAGGTCGTTGCCCTCGGAGTACGCCGGGAAGTAGCCGTACACCACGGCCGCCTCCAGCACCTGGTCGGAGATCAGGCGGTCCAGCCAGTACCGCAGCCGGGGCCGGCCCTCGGTCTCGACCAGTTCCTCGTACGACGGGCCCTTGCCGCCGCGGGCGCCGCGCAGGCCCCACTGGCCCAGGAACGTGGCCCGCTCGTCCAGCAGGGCCGCGTAGTCGGCCAGCGGCACGCCCTTGACGACGCGGGTGCCGAAGAACGGCGGCTTCGGCACGGTCACGTCCACCGCCACGTCGGAGCGGACCGACGCGTCGTCCAGTTCGGGCAGCGCCTCGCGGACCTGCGCCCGCTGCCGCTCGCGGCGCTCCCGGCGGGCCGCCAGTGCCGCCTCCCGCTCCGGGTCGACCACCGGCGCGCCGCCGCGCTTGGCCGCCATCACCCGGTCCATCAGGGACAGCCCTTCGAACGCGTCGCGGGCGTAGTGCACCTGACCCGGGTAGATCGACCGCAGGTCGTCCTCGACGTACGCGCGGGTCAGCGCCGCGCCGCCGAGCAGCACCGGCCAGCGCTCGGCCACGCCCCGGGAGGCCATCTCGGCCAGGTTCTCCTTCATGATGACGGTGCTCTTGACCAGCAGGCCGGACATGCCGATGGCGTCGGCCCGGTGCTCCTCGGCGGCGTCGAGAATCGCGTTGATCGGCTGCTTGATGCCGATGTTGACCACGTCGTAGCCGTTGTTGGACAGGATGATGTCGACCAGGTTCTTGCCGATGTCGTGCACGTCGCCCTTCACCGTGGCGAGCACGATCCGGCCCTTGCCGTCGTCGTCGGTCTTCTCCATGTGCGGCTCCAGGTAGGCCACCGCGGTCTTCATCACCTCGGCGGACTGGAGCACGAACGGCAGCTGCATCTGGCCGGAGCCGAACAGCTCGCCGACCACCTTCATGCCGTCGAGCAGCAGGTCGTTGATGATGGAAAGCGGCGTACGCCCCTGCGCCATCGCGGTGTCCAGGTCGGCCTCCAGGCCGTTGCGCTCGCCGTCGATGATCCGCCGCTTGAGCCGCTCGTCCAGCGGCAGCGCGGCCAGTTCCTCGGCCCGGGTGGCGCGCGCCGACGCCGCGTCCACGCCCTCGAAGGCCTCGATGAACCGCTGCACCGGGTCGTAGCCCTCGCGGCGGCGGTCGTACACCAGGTCGAGCGCCACCTCGCGCTGCTCGTCCGGGATCCGCGACATCGGCAGGATCTTGCTGGCGTGCACGATCGCCGAGGTCAGCCCGGCCTGGGCGCACTCGTGCAGGAACACCGAGTTGAGCACCTGCCGGGCCGCCGGGTTGAGGCCGAACGACACGTTGGAGATGCCGGCGGTGAAGTTGACGCCCGGATAGCGCGCGGCGATCTCCCGGATCGCCTCGATCGTCTCGATGCCGTCGCGGCGGGTCTCCTCCTGCCCGGTGGCGATCGGGAACGTCAGCGCGTCGATGAGGATGTCCTCCCGGCGCATCCCCCACCGGCCGGTCAGGTCGTCGATCAGCCGGGACGCCACCCGTACCTTCCACTCCCGGGTGCGGGCCTGGCCCTCCTCGTCGATGAGCAGCGCCACGACGGCGGCGCCGTGCTCCTTGACCACCGGCATGACCCGGGCGTACCGGGAGTCGGGGCCGTCGCCGTCCTCGAAGTTGACCGAGTTGACCACGCACCGGCCGCCGAGCATCTCCAGCCCGGCCTCGATCACGGCCGGCTCGGTGGAGTCCAGCACGATCGGCAGCGTCGAGGCGGTGGCGAACCGGCCGGCCAGCTCACGCATGTCCTGCGTGCCGTCGCGGCCGACGTAGTCGACGCAGAGGTCCAGCAGGTGCGAGCCGTCCCGGGCCTGGCTGCGAGCGACCTCCACGCAGGCCTGCCAGTCCCCGGCGAGCATGGACTCGCGGAACGCCTTCGAGCCGTTGGCGTTGGTCCGCTCCCCCACCATCAGGATGCTGGCGTCCTGGGCGAACGGCACGTGGTGGTAGATCGAGGAGACCCCGGCCTCCGGCTTCGGCTCCCGCGCCACCGGCGCGCGCCCGCCCAGCCGCTCCACCAGCACCCGGATGTGCTCCGGGGTGGTGCCGCAGCAGCCGCCGATCAGGGCCACGCCGTAGTCGGTGACGAACTGCTCCAGCGCGTCGGCCAGCTCGTCCGGGCTGAGCGGGAAGTACGCCCCGTCGGCGGTCAGCACCGGCAGGCCGGCGTTCGGCATCACCGAGATCGGGATCCGGGAGTGCTGCGCCAGGTAGCGAAGGTGCTCGCCCATCTCCGCCGGGCCGGTCGAGCAGTTCAGCCCGATCAGGTCGACCCCGAGCGGCTCGATCGCGGTCAGCGCGGCGCCGATCTCGCTGCCGAGCAGCATGGTTCCGGTGGTCTCCACCGCCACCTGGCAGATGATCGGCACGTCCCGGCCGGCCTCGGCGCGGGCCCGCTTCGACCCGACCACCGCCGCCTTGACCTGGAGCAGGTCCTGGCAGGTCTCGATGATCAGCGCATCCGCTCCGCCGGCGATCAGGCCGGCGGCGTTCTCCTGGTACGCGTCGCGCAGCGAGGCGTAGCTCGCATGGCCGAGCGTGGGCAGCTTGGTGCCCGGGCCCATCGAGCCGAGCACGAACCGGGGGTGCTCCGGCGTCGCGTACGCGTCGGCGGCCTCCCGCGCGATCCGCGCGCCCGCCTCGGACAGCTCCCGGATGCGGCCGGGGATGCCGTACTCGGCGAGGTTGGGCAGGTTCGCGCCGAACGTGTTGGTCTCCACGCAGTCCGCGCCCGCGGCCAGGTAGGCGTCGTGCACGCCGCGGACCACGTCCGGCCGGGTCACGTTGAGGATCTCGTTGCAGCCTTCGAGGCCGTCGAAGTCGTCGAGGGTGAGATCGGCGGCCTGGAGCATCGTCCCCATCGCGCCGTCCGCGATCAGGATCCGATCGGCCAGCAGGTCACGCAACGAAATAGGCACATGCCCCAGGTTAGTGCGCCCGAGTGCGGCAGAGTCACCCGAACCGGGCCTTCCCACATACTGCCCACCGGGCCGGCGTACACCTTTCCTCCGGTTCGCCCGGGTGGTCCGGCCCGGCGACCGGCGCGGCCGACGGGCCGGGCCCGGCGGCGGCACGTAGGCTGACGGACGTGAAGGACAACAGGGGTGCGACAGTGCGACGGGGCGGCGCCGCGCCCGACGAGCAGGGTGAGGTGACGGCGTGACCGAGTTCGACGGGCTGCCGGTACTGCGCTCGCCGGTCGCCATCGCGGCCTTCGAGGGCTGGAACGACGCCGCCGACGCCTCCACCGCCGCCGTGGAACACCTGGAGCAGGTCTGGCAGGCCCGGGAGGTGACCGAGCTGGACCCGGAGGACTTCTACGACTTCCAGGTGAGCCGCCCGACGATCACCATGGCCGACGGCGAGACCCGGCGCGTCGAGTGGCCCACCACGCGGTTCATGGTGGCCAGTCCGGAGGGCACCGAACGGGACGTGGTGCTGATCCGCGGCATCGAGCCGAGCATGCGCTGGCGGACGTTCTGCGAGCAGGTGCTGGAGATCTGCCACAGCCTGGAGGTCGAGCGGGTGGTGCTGCTCGGCGCGTTGCTGGCCGACGTGCCGTACACCCGGCCGCTGCCGATCAGCGGCAGCGCGTCGGACGCCGACGCGGCCAAGCGCTACCAGCTCACCCCCACCCGGTACGACGGGCCGACCGGCATCGTCGGCGTGCTGCACGACGCCTGCACCCGGGCCGAGGTCGACGCGGTGTCGTTCTGGGTGCACGTGCCGCACTACGCCAACAACCCGCCCTGCCCGAAGGCCACCCTCGCCCTGCTGCACCGGGTCGAGGAGGTGCTCGACCTGCCGGTGCCGATGGCCGACCTGGCCGAGGAGGCCGCCGAGTGGGAGCAGCGGGTGCGCAGCGCCGCCGAGCAGGACGCCGAACTCGGCGAGTACGTGCGTGAGCTGGAGGAACGGGTCGGCGACGCGGGCATCACCCCGCTGACCGGGGACGAGATCGCCCAGGAGTTCGAGAAGTACCTGCGCCGCCGCGGCGGTTCCGCCGGGCCGACCGCCGGCTCCTGGTAGCTCTCCCGCTCTGCTGAAGCCGGGTCTCGGATCGGGGCCCGGCTTCTTCGTGTCCGGGGTGGCGCGGTCACAGCCTCTAGGGCATCCTAGGAACCTAGCTGTTCTGAGGAGGCGGGCATGCAGATCAACCCGGGCGCGGCCGAGTTCCCGCACCGGCAGATCGCCGCGCAGCTCAAGGCCCAGGTGCGCCGCGGCGACTGGGGTCCGGGCGAGCGGCTGCCGTCCATCCCGGCCATCGCCGAGATGTTCGGCGTCGCGAAGCAGACCGTGCAGCGCGCCGTCGACCAGCTGCGGGTCGAGGGCATCCTGATCACCAAACCCGGCTCCGGTACGTACGTCCGGGGCACCCGCCGCCGCCTCAACCGCCTGTCCCGGGGCCGGTACGGCGGCTTCCGCGGCTACCACACCGACCTGGCCGCCCGGTACCGCCAGCAGCTCGTCTCCGTCGGCCGCTCCCCCGCCCCGGCCGAGGTGGCCGACGCGTTCGGCGTCGCCGACGGCACCGAGCTGCTCTGCCGGCGGCACCTGGTACGCACCGACGACGCCCCGGTCGAGGTCGGCGCGTCGTGGTTCCTGCCCGCCGACACCGCCGGCACGTCACTGGAGCGGGCCGAGGCGTTCGGCCGGCCGCTCTACCAGGAGGCCGAGGAGGTCATCGGCCGGCGGTACGTCACCGCCACCGACACGATCAGCGCCCGCCAGCCCAGCCGGGAGGAGTCGGAGATCCTCCAGATCCGCCCGGACACCCCGGTACTGCACCTGCTGCACGTCGCCTACGACGAGCGGCACAAGCCGATCGAGGTCGCCCAGGCCACGTGGCCCGGCCCGATGACCACGCTCACCGAGGAGTACAAGATCCCCGCCCCCGCTCCC
>NZ_WBKS01000115.1:0-19810 GCF_008868145.1 Micromonospora sp. AMSO1212t | reverse complement strand
GTTACGGGGTTCCGCCCAGGCGCTTCAGCGCGGCGCTCAGGTTGGTCAGGTCGTTCTGCTGGGTGTTCTTCATGATCTGGGCGACCGCCAGCACGTCGTCGTCGCCTCCCTCGTCGAGAATGCCGTCGATCATGTGCACCCCGCCGATGTGGTGGCGGATCATCATCTGGAGGAAGAGCACGTCGAACTCGCGGCCGCTCGCCGCGCGCAGCTTCGCCATCTCCTCCGGCGTCGCCATGCCCGGCATCAGGCCGTCCTTGATCAGCCCGCCGCCGTCCTTCATCCACGCCATCGGGGCCTGCTCGCCGGTCGGGTCCAGCTTCCAGGACCGCAGCCAGGTCTGCATGGTGCCGATCTCACCCTGCTGGCCGGTGGCGATGTCCACGCCGACCTGGCGTACCTCAGGGTCCTGGCCCTGGTTGAACGCCAGCAGACCCATCGCCACGGCCTGGTTGTGGTGGGCGGTCATGTCCCGGGCGAACCCGGCCTCCGCCGAGTTCTCACCCGGACGGGTGAGCGTCGGAGTGAGCAGCCCGCCCGCGTACCCGAGGACCAGCCCGACCACGAGGGCGGCGGCCACCGCCAGCAGGCCGTAGCGGCGCACCGCGCCCCGGCCGCCCTGGTCGGCGGCCGGAGCCTCGTCCAGTTCGCTGTCGGTGGTCACCGGAGCGGTCATCGCGGCGTCCTCACTGAGTGGGCTGCTGGGGCATGTTGTTCTGCAGGTTGTCGCGCGGGGTGGTGCCGGTGGCGGTGACGCCCTGGTCGCAGAGCGCGTTCGGGCCCTCGATGGAGGCGTTCACCCGCAGGGTCTTGATGAAGTCGTCGATCCGGCCGTCGTCGGCGTTGTCGACCTTGAGCTGGTAGCCCCAGGCCTGGAGCGAGATCGGCTTGTCCAGCCCCTCGAACGGGCTGAGCATCGTCTTCTCCTTGCCCTGCACCTTGGTGCGGAGCTTCTCCACCTGATCGGCGGGCAGGTCCGGGCGGTAGGTGATCCAGACCGTGCCGTGCTCCAGGCTGTGCACCGCGTGCTCGTTGGCGATCGGGGCGTCGTAGACGTCACCCATGCAGTTCTGCCACGCCTGGTTGTGCGGGCCGCCGACCGGCGGGAGGATGTCGTACTTGATCGCGCCGGGCTGGTGGTTGCCGCCCTTGACCAGGTCCTTGTCCTTGGCGCGGTAGTCGACGATGCCGTCGATCGCCTCGGCCCGCTTCTGCCACGGCTGGCCGCCCTGGTAGACCGCCCAGGCGCCGACGCCGATGATGCCCACGGCCAGTACGCCGACCGCGACGAAGAGGGCGATCGGGCCCCACGAACGGCCCTGGCTCACCTTCACCGGGGCGACCGGCTTGCGGCCCTTGCCTCCGGCGCCCTGCCGTGGCGTGCCCTTGCCGCCCCCGGCCTTGCCCGAGCCGGCCTTCGCGGCGGGCTTGTCGGCAGCCGCGGGCCGGCCGGCGGCCGGCTTCTTGCCGGTGCTGACCACGGTGGGACGGCGTTCCGGGCCGCCCGGGGTGCTGATGCTCATCGTGCCTCGTCAGGTCGGTCGGTCAGGGGAGCGCGGGGCCGGTTCACATGCTGGGTCGCCTCCGCGGTGCCCGAGTCTACCCCCGATAACATGGATCAGTGACTCCCGCAGAACTCGCCGAGGTCGTCCTCGCCGCAGCCCACGCCGTCTTCGACGAGCGGGGACTGGACCGCGCCGCGCTGCCCGCGCAGACCACCGTCGAGCGACCCCGTAATCCCGATCACGGTGACTACGCCTCGACGCTGGCGCTCCAGCTCAGCAAGAAGGTGGGCGTACCCCCGCGGGAGCTGGCGACCGCGCTGGCCGACGAGCTGGCCAAGGCGCCGGGGATCAAGTCGGTGGAGATCGCCGGGCCCGGCTTCCTGAACATCCGCCTGGACGCGGCCGCCGCCGGCCAGCTCGCCAAGGTCATCGTCGAGGCCGGTCCGGCGTACGGGCGCAGCGACACGCTCGCCGGTCAGCGGATCAACCTGGAGTTCGTCTCGGCGAACCCGACCGGCCCGGTGCACATCGGCGGGGTCCGCTGGGCGGCCGTCGGCGACGCGCTCAGCCGCCTGCTCCGCGCCACCGGCGCCGACGTGGGCACCGAGTACTACTTCAACGACGCCGGCTCCCAGATCGACCGGTTCGCCCGCTCGCTGCTGGCCGCCGCCAAGGGCGAGCCCGCGCCGGAGGACGGCTACGGCGGGGCGTACATCGCGGAGATCGCCGCCGAGGTGGTCCGGCTGCGCCCGGATGTGCTCGACCTCACCGAGGACGCCGCCCAGGAGGTGTTCCGGAACGAGGGCGTCCAGCTGATGTTCGCCGAGATCAAGTCCTCGCTGCGCGACTTCGGGGTGGAGTTCGACACCTACTTCAACGAGAAGGACCTGCACGACGGGGGCGCGCTGGACGCGGCGCTGGACCGGCTGCGGGAGCAGGGGCACGTCTTCGAGTCCGAGGGCGCGACCTGGCTGCGCACCACCGAGTTCGGCGACGACAAGGACCGGGTGCTGCGCAAGTCCAACGGCGAGTGGACGTACTTCGCCGCCGACTGCGCCTACTACCTGAACAAGCGGGAGCGCGGCTTCGACCGGGTCGTGATCATGCTGGGCGCCGACCACCACGGCTACATCGGCCGGATGAAGGCGATGTCCGCGTGCTTCGGCGACGACCCGGCGCGCAACCTGGAGATCCTCATCGGCCAGCTGGTCAACCTGGTCCGCGACGGCGCCCCGGTGCGGATGAGCAAGCGGGCCGGCACCGTGGTCACGCTGGAGGACCTGGTCGACGCGATCGGCGTGGACGCCGCCCGGTACGCGCTGGCCCGCTACTCGGCCGACTCGCCCATCGACATCGACGTGGAGCTGTGGACCCGGGCCAAGAACGACAACCCGGTCTACTACGTGCAGTACGTCGCGGCCCGGACCGCCGGCGCGGCCCGCAACGCGGCCGAGATCGGGCTGACCCGTGGTGACGCCGCCGCGTTCCAGCCGGAGCTGCTCGGCCACGACAAGGAGAACGAGCTGCTCAAGGCGCTCGCGGAGTTCCCCGCGGTGGTGGCCACCGCGGCCGAGCTGCGCGAGCCGCACCGGGTGGCCCGCTACCTGGAGGAGAGCGTCGCGCAGGCGTACCACCGGTTCTACGACAACTGCCGGATCGCCCCGCAGGGCGACGAGGAGATCACCGACACCCACCGGGCCCGGCTCTGGCTCAACGACGCCACCCGGGTGGTCATCGCCAACGGCCTGCACCTGCTCGGGGTGTCCGCGCCGGAGCGGATGTAGCGTGCGAGCGCGAGGAGTGAGCTTGCGAGCCCCGCAGTCGCGAAGCGGAGACGAGTAGAGATGCGGGCACACGAGGCAGGGGCACTGCACGGCGAGATCGGAACCCGGGGGCCGGCCTGGCTGCGTACCCCGGTGGACGTCAACGCCCTGGTGCCGCAACTGTGGCCGCGCAACGTGGCGCGCGGCCCCGGCGGCGCGCTCACCGTCGCGGGCCTGGACGTCCGCGACCTGGCCGCGGAGTACGGCACCCCGGCGTACGTGCTCGACGAGGACGACCTGCGCGGGCGCTGCCGCGAGTTCCGGGCGGCCTTCCCGGACGCGGACATCTACTACGCCGGCAAGGCGTTCCTGTGCCGCGCCGTGGTCCGGATGATCGCCGAGGAGGGCCTCTTCCTCGACGTCTGCACCGGCGGTGAGCTGGCCACCGCGCTGTCGGCGGGCATGCCGCCTGCGCGGATCGGCTTCCACGGCAACAACAAGTCGGTGGCCGAGCTGACCCGGGCGGTGGACGCCGGCGTGGGCCGGATCATCGTCGACTCGTTCACCGAGATCGACCGGCTCACCGAGCTGGCCCGCGAGCGCCGCGTGCGCCCGAAGGTGCTGGTCCGGGTCACCGTCGGCGTGGAGGCGCACACCCACGAGTTCATCGCCACCGCGCACGAGGACCAGAAGTTCGGCTTCTCGCTCGCGGGCGGCGCCGCCGCGGCGGCCGCGTTCAAGATCCTCGACGAGGACGTGCTGGAGCTGCGCGGCCTGCACTCGCACATCGGCTCGCAGATCTTCGACGCCAGCGGCTTCGAGGTGTCCGCCCGCCGGGTGCTCGCCCTCCAGTCGCAGATCCGGGACGCCCGGGGCGTGGAGCTGCCCGAGCTGGACCTGGGCGGCGGCTTCGGCATCGCGTACACCACGCAGGACGACCCGGCGACGCCGCACGACCTGGCCAAGCGGCTCCGCAAGATCGTCGACGGGGAGTGCGCGGCGGAGAACCTGGCGGTGCCGCACCTGTCCGTCGAGCCGGGCCGCGCGATCGTCGGCCCGGCCGTGTTCACGCTCTACGAGGTCGGGACCGTCAAGTCCGTGCCGACAGGCACTGGCGGTGACGCAGCCGACGGTCGTGCTTATGTCAGCGTGGACGGGGGGATGAGCGACAACATCCGTACCGCGCTCTACGACGCCTCGTACTCGGCCACGCTGGCGAACCGCACGTCAACCGCACAGCCGATGCTCGCCCGCGTGGTGGGAAAGCATTGTGAGTCCGGGGACATCGTGGTGAAGGATGAATTCCTGCCCGCTGACGTGCAGCCCGGAGATCTTGTCGCGGTGCCCGGCACCGGGGCCTACTGCCGGAGCATGGCGAGCAACTACAACCATGTCCCGCGGCCCCCGGTCGTCGCCGTCCGCGAAGGTCGGGCGCGGCTGATCGTCCGCCGGGAGACCGAAGACGACCTGTTGGCATTGGATGTGGGATGACCTCACCGGTTCGCTTGGCGCTGCTCGGCTGCGGCACTGTCGGCAGCGACGTGGTCCGACTGCTGCACGAGCAGTCGGAAGACCTCGCCGCCCGGATCGGCGCCCCGCTGGAGATCGCCGGGATCGCCGTACGCCGGATCGGCCGTGACCGCGGTGACCTGCCGGTCGACCCGGCGCTGTTCACCACCGACGCGCTCGGGCTGATCAAGCGCGACGACGTGGACGTGGTGGTCGAGGTGGTCGGCGGCATCGAGCCGGCCCGGGGTTGGCTGGTCGAGGCGCTGCGCGCGGGCAAGAGCGTGGTCACCGCCAACAAGGCGCTGCTCGCCGAGGACGGCGCCGCACTGCACGACGCCGCCGCCGAGGGCGGCGCCGACCTCTACTACGAGGCCAGCGTCGCCGGAGCCATCCCGCTGCTGCGCCCGCTGCGCGAGTCGCTGCACGGCGACCGGATCACCCGGGTCACCGGCATCGTGAACGGCACCACGAACTTCATCCTCTCCGCCATGGACGCCACCGGCGCCGGGTTCGCCGAGGCGCTGGAGGAGGCCACCGAGCTGGGGTACGCCGAGGCCGACCCGACGGCCGACGTGGAGGGCTTCGACGCCGCCGCCAAGGCCGCCATCCTCGCCTCGCTGGCGTTCCACACCCGGGTGACCGCCGCCGACGTGCACCGCGAGGGCATCACCGAGGTGACCGCCGCCGACGTGGCCAGCGCCAAGGCCATGGGCTGCACGATCAAACTGCTCTGCATCGCGGCCCGGGGCGTCGACGCGGAGGGCCGGGAGACCGTCAACGTCCGGGTGCACCCGGCGATGATCCCGCTGACGCATCCGCTCGCGAGCGTCGGTGACGCGTTCAACGCGGTCTTCGTCGAGGCAGACGCCGCCGGGCAGCTCATGTTCTACGGCCGGGGCGCCGGTGGCGCGCCCACCGCCAGCGCGGTGCTCGGCGACGTGGTGGCGGTGGCCCGCAACCGCCTCGCCGGGGTGCACGCGGCGAGCGAGTCGGCGTACGCGGACCTGCCGGTGCGGCCGATGGGTGAGGCGCTCACCCGCTACCACATCAGCCTCGACGTGGCCGACCGGCCGGGCGTGCTGGCCGGGGTGGCAGGCGTCTTCGCCCGGCACGAGGTGTCCATCGCCACCGTCCGCCAGGGCCCGGCCGGCGGGGACGCCGAACTGGTCATCGTCACCCACGTCGCGCCCGATGCCGCGCTCGCGGCCACCGTCGGTGAGCTGCGCGGACTCGACATCGTCCGTTCGGTGACGAGTGTGCTGCGGGTGGAGGGTGGCGCGTAACCCACGCGTCCCGCCTGATGGTTAGAGCAGGGTGTGCCGGTGGCCGGCCGGGCAGGCTGGTCCACGCTGGTGACAGGCCCCGGAGCGGGGCGACAGAGGCGAGGAGCACGACATGTGGCGGGGACTGATCGAGGCGTACCGGGATCGGCTGCCGGTCACCGGAGCGACTCCCGTCGTCACGCTGCACGAGGGCAATACGCCGCTGCTGCCGGCGCCGGTGCTCTCCGCCCGGGTCGGCGCGGACGTGTGGCTCAAGGTCGAGGGCGCCAACCCGACCGGCTCGTTCAAGGACCGCGGCATGACGGTCGCGGTCTCCAAGGCCGTCGAGGCCGGTGACAAGGCGATCATCTGCGCCTCCACCGGCAACACCAGCGCCTCCGCCGCCGCGTACGCGGCCCGCGCCGGAATCACCTGCGCGGTGCTGGTGCCGCAGGGCAAGATCGCGCTGGGCAAGCTGGCCCAGGCGCTCGTGCACGGCGCGAAGCTGCTCCAGGTGCAGGGCAACTTCGACGACTGCCTCGGGCTCGCCGGCAAGCTCGCCCAGGACTACCCGGTCGCGCTGGTCAACTCCGTCAACATCGACCGGCTGCACGGCCAGAAGACCGCCGCCTTCGAGATCGTCGAGGCGCTCGGCGACGCGCCCGACATCCACTGCCTGCCGGTCGGCAACGCCGGAAACATCACCGCGTACTGGATGGGCTACTCCGAGGACCTGCGCGACGGCAACGCCACGAAGGCCCCCCGGATGTACGGCTTCCAGGCGGCCGGCGCCGCCCCGATCGTCACCGGGCAGGTGGTGCCGGAGCCGTCGACGATCGCCACCGCGATCCGGATCGGCAACCCGGCGAGCTGGACGAAGGCCATCGACGCCCGGGACGCCTCCGACGGTCTGATCTCGGCGGTCACCGACCGGGAGATCCTGTCGGCGTACCGGCTGCTGGCCCGCGAGGTGGGCGTCTTCGTCGAGCTGGGCAGCGCGGCCAGCGTCGCCGGTCTGCTCCAGCAGGCCGCCGCCGGGCGGGTGCCGGCCGGGTCGCGGGTGGTCTGCACCGTCACCGGGCACGGCCTGAAGGACCCGGAGTGGGCCATCTCCACCGCACCGGCGCCGATGACCATCGCCAACGACGCGCTGGCCGCCGCCCGCTCGCTCGACCTCGTCTGAGGGTTCCCGCCTCATCGGCGGTGGCATCGGCTGGGGCGGATGCCGGGAGTGTCAGGGCGTGCGGCAGACTCAGACACCCCCGCAGACACCTCTCCAGGAGTTGAGTCACGCCGATGTCGCTGCTCGCCAGATTCAGCCTCGCCAACCGGGGGCTGATCGCCCTCGTCGCGTTGGTGACCACGGCCTTCGGCCTGTTCGCCGTGCCGTCGCTGAAGCAGCAGCTCCTGCCGTCGCTGGAGTTCCCCGCCGCGTTCATCGTGGCGACGTACCCGGGCGCCGCGCCGGAGATTGTGGAATCCCAGGTCGCCGAGCCGATCGAGAACAGCCTCAAGGGCATCCCGGGCCTGGACAAGGTCACCTCGACCTCGCGCGAGGGCGCGGCGACGGTCCAGGTGCAGTACGAGTTCGGCACCGACCTGGACGACGTGGTCAACAAGATGGAGACCGCGCTCAACCGGATCGACTCCCAGCTCCCCGAGGGCGTCGACCCGCAGGTGATCGCCGGCAGCACCGACGACCTGCCCGCCGTGGTGGTCGCCGCGACCGGTGACGGCGACGAGCGGGCGCTGGCGGAGAAGCTGCGCAGCGCCGTCGTACCGGAGCTGGAGGCGCTGGACGGCGTCCGCTCGGTGGACGTCACCGGCGCCCGGAACCAGGTCGTGACGATCACGCCGGACCCGGCGAAGCTGGCCGCCGCCAAGGTCTCGCCGACCGCCATCGCCTCGGCGCTCAAGAGCAACGGCGTGGCGGTGCCGGCGGGCGCGCTCGCCGACGGCGACCGGTCGCTGCCGGTGCAGGTGGGCACGCCCATCCGTACGCTCGACGACCTGCGCGGCATCGTGCTGACCACGGCCCCCGCCGCCCCGGTACGCCTCGGCGACGTGGCAGCGGTGGAGCAGCAGCTCGCCCCGGCCACCTCGTTGACCCGCACCAACGGCAAGCCCAGCCTCGGCATCGCGGTGACCGCCGCTCCGGACGGCAACGCGGTGGACATCTCGCACGAGATCCGGGACCGGCTGGACGAGCTGTCGGCCGCCTCCGGCGCCGAGCTGACAGTGGTCTTCGACCAGGCCCCGTTCGTCGAGAAGTCCATCGAGAGCCTCACCACCGAGGGCCTGCTGGGCCTGGTCATGGCGGTCGTGGTGATCCTGGTCTTCCTGCTGTCGGTGCGCTCCACGGTGGTCACCGCGGTGTCCATCCCGCTGTCCGTGCTGGTCGCGCTGATCGTGCTCTGGTCCGGTGACTACTCGCTGAACCTGCTCACCCTCGGCGCGCTGACCATCGCCGTGGGGCGGGTGGTGGACGACTCCATCGTGGTGCTGGAGAACATCAAACGCCATCTGGAGTACGGCGAACCGAAGCGGGACGCGATCCTCACCGCGGTCCGCGAGGTGGCCGGCGCGGTGACCGCGTCCACGCTCACCACCGTCGCCGTGTTCGCGCCGATCGCCCTGGTGGGCGGCTTCGTCGGGCAGCTGTTCGCCCCGTTCGCGATCACCGTGACGGTGGCGCTGCTCGCCTCGCTGCTGGTGTCGCTGACCGTCATCCCGGTGCTGGCGTACTGGTTCCTCCGGCCGCGCGGCGGCGCCGACGACGCCGCCGCCCGGCACGCCGCCGAGGAGAAGGAGCTGCGCAACCCGCTGCAGCGGGCGTACCTGCCGGTGATCGACTTCGCCACCCGCTCGCGGAAGACCCGCTGGGCCACCGTCGGCCTCGGCCTGCTCGTGCTCCTGGGCACGTTCGGCCTGGCGCAGAAGTTGGAGACCAACTTCCTGGACGACTCCGGCCAGGACACGCTCGCGATCCGGCAGGAGATGCCGGCCGGCACCTCGCTCGCCGGGACCGACCGGGCCGCCGCGCGGGTCGAGGAGGTGCTGCGGCGTACCCCGGGCGTGGAGACCTACCAGGTCAGCGCCGGTGGCGGGGACAACCCGTTCGCCGGCGGCGGCAGCGACCGGGCCACCTGGTCGCTCTCGCTCTCCGACGACACCGACGCCGCGACGGTACGGCAGGGCCTGCGCAAGGAGCTCGACGCGCTCGGCCCGGAGGTGGGCGAGCTGACGTTCGGCGGCGGGCAGAACGCCTCCGCCAACCAGGTCGAGGTGGTCGTGCAGGCCGCCGACCAGGAGACGCTGACCCGGGCGGCCGAGGCGGTACGGGGCGCGATGGCCGGCACGCCGGGCGTGGAGGACGTCACCAGCAGCCTGGCCACCCAGGTGCCGCGCGTCGAGGTGACAGTGGACCGGGTGGCCGCGGCTCGCGCGGGCCTCACCGAGGCGGCAGTCGGGCAGCTCGTCGCGCAGACGTACCGGGGAGCGCCGCTCGGGCAGGTGACGCTCGACGGCACGGCGCAGAGCGTGGTGCTGAGCAGCGGCGCCCGGCCGCCCCTGACCGTTGACGAGCTGCGGGCGCTGCGGGTCGGCGCGGTGCCGCTGGACGCGATCGCCGACGTCGAGCAGGTCGACGGCCCGCAGCAGGTGACCCGGATCGACGGGGAGCGCAGCGTCTCGGTCACCGGCACGGCGACCGGCTCGAACCTCGGCGCCACCACGCAGGAGTTGCAGAAGCGGCTGGACGCGCTCGACGTGCCGGGCGCCACGTACGTGATCGGCGGCGTCAGCGCCGACCAGGCCGACGCGTTCGCGGACCTCGGTCTCGCGGTGCTGGCCGCCATCGCGATCGTCTTCCTGATCATGGTGGCCACGTTCCGCAGCCTGACCCAGGCGCTGATCCTGCTGATCTCGGTGCCGTTCGCCGCGACCGGCGCGATCGGGCTGCTGCTGGTCACCGGTACTCCGCTGGGTGTGCCGGCGCTGATCGGCGTGCTCATGCTCGTCGGCATCGTGGTGACGAACGCGATCGTGCTGCTGGACCTGATCAACCAGTACCGGGCCCGGGGCATGGACGTGACCGAGGCCGTGGTCGAGGGCGGCCGCCGCCGGCTGCGGCCGATCCTGATGACCGCCGTCGCCACCATCTTCGCGTTGCTGCCGATGGCGCTCGGCCTGACCGGTGAGGGCGGCTTCATCTCCAAGCCGCTCGCGATCGTGGTGATCGGCGGCCTGCTCAGTTCGACGCTGCTGACGCTGGTGCTGGTGCCGACGCTCTACACGATGGTCGAGCACACCAAGGGCTCGTTCCGGAACCGGCGGCGGGGCGGCGCTCCCGAGCCGGTCGAACCGCAGCCGGACCCGGTGCCGGTGGGGGTCGGCGGCGGGGAGCGCGCCGAGGAGCGGGCCGTGGTGGCGCCGCCGCCGGCCCGCCCGTCGGGCGCGCTGGTCGACGGCACCGACCAGTTCGAGGTGCTCCGCCTGCCCAAGAGCCGCCAGTCGCCGCTGCCGCCCACCGAGTGACGGACCGGGAGGGGCTCCGCGCGGGCCCCTCCCGGCACCTCGGCGCGCGGGACACACCGGAACCGCGTCGAACGGTACGCTCGGTGAGCTGCTGCCTACTTTCGGTTCGGGGGTGCGATGGCGGGGGGTGCGGGCCGGTGGGATCGGCGTGCCGTGCTGCGCCGCTCCGCGCTGCTGCTCGGCGGGGCCGCGGTCGGCTCGTTCGCGACCGCCGAGAGCACCTGGGTGGCCGACCGCCGGCTCCCGATCGCGGGTGGGCCGGCGAGTGCCACGCTCGGCAACCGCCACCAGGACGTCGGCACCGGCGGGCTGCAGGTCGTCTGGGGCGTACGCACCGAGGAACCCCTGGTGGCGCTCACCTTCGACGATGGCCCCCGCCCACAGTGGACCCCGATGGTGCTCGACACGCTCGACGAGCACCGGGTGCCGGCCACCTTCTTCCTGGTCGGTGAGCGGGCCCGCGAGCACGCCGCGCTGGTCCGCGGCCGGATGGACGCCCACGAGGTCGGCAACCACAGCTGGGCGCACCGCGACCTGGCCCGGATGGACGCCGCCACGGTCTACGACGACCTGCGCCGCAGCCACGACGCGATCACGGCGGCCACCGGTTCGGCGCCCCGGCTGCTCCGCCCGCCCTGGGGGCACCTGGGCGGGTCGGTGCTGTACGCGTCGGCCCGGCTGGGCTACCGCCTGGTGCTCTGGACGCTCCAGATGGTCGAGGGCGAGTTCCCGCACGACCCGGCCGGCCACGCCCGGCGGATCGTCGCCGACGTGCGCCCCGGCACGATCCTGCTCGGCCACGACGTCGGCAACGACGGCCGGCTCGTCGCGCTCCGCGGCCTGCCCGACATGATCAACGGTCTGCGGGCCCGGGGATACACCTTCGTCACGGTCTCCGACCTGCTGCGCCGCGCTGCCACGTCAGGGGCGGCCCGGTAGGGTGCCCGCGTGTCACCCACCCTGTCGGTCCTCGTCCGCAACCGCGACTTCCGCCATCTGTTCCTCGCCGAGCTGGTGGTCTTCGGCGCGGACTGGTTCGTCATGGTGCCGCTGCTGGTGCTGTTGCCCGACCTGACCGGCAGCGGCGTCTGGGGCGCGCTGGTGCTGGCGGTGGACACCGGCACCACCGCGTTGCTGCTCCCGTACGCCGGGACCGTCGCCGACCGGTTCGACCGCCGCAAGGTGATGATGGTGGCGAACGTGGGCGCGCTGGCCGGCGTGCTGCTGCTGCTCGGCGTGCGCAGCGCCGGTACGGCCTGGCTGGCGCTGGCGGCGATCGCGCTGGTGGCGGTGGCGAAGGCGTTCTACTCGCCCGCCGCCCAGGCCGCGCTGCCGAACGTGGTCGACCCGGAGGACCTGGCTGCCGGCAACGCGGTCGCCGGCTCGGCATGGGGCACGATGACCGTGGTCGGCGCCTCGCTCGGCGGCATCCTGAGCGCCGTCGCCGGCCCGTACGCCAGCTTCTGGGTGGCCGCCGTCGGCCTGGTCGCCGCCGCGGGCCTGGCCGCGCTGATCCGCCGGCCGTTGCAGGCGCCACGCGACCCGGCGGCGCCGGTGCCGCGCACCTGGGCGGCGATCCGGGAGGCCCTGCGTTACATCGCCCACCGCCCGCGCGTGCTGGCGCTGGTCACTGTCAAGTCGGCGGTCGGCCTGGGCAACGGCGTGCTCACCGTCTTCCCGCTGCTCGCGGGCGTGTACGGCGTCGGCGCGGTCGGTGCCGGGCTGCTCTTCGCCGCCCGCGGCGCCGGGGCACTGGTCGGCCCGATCATGATGCGCCGGGTGCTGAGCAACCGGGCCTGGCTGCTCACCGGCCTGGCGCTGTCCATGTCGATGTACGGCCTGGCCTACCTGGGCGCCTCGGTGGTGACCTGGTTCCCGCTGGTGCTGGTCCTGGTCTTCCTGGCGCACCTGGGCGGCGGCAGCAACTGGGTGCTGTCCAACTATGCGTTGCAGGGCGAGGTGCCGGACCGGCTCCGTGGCCGGGTCTTCGCCACCGACATGATGCTGGCGACGCTCGCCATCGCGGTGAGCCAGCTGGTGGTGGCGCTCGTGGTGGACCGGGTGGACGAGCGCACCGTGCTGGCCGGCTGTGGCCTGGTCACCGTCGTGTACGCGATCGGCTGGCGGTTCGCCACCCGGCGGCTCTCGCTCACCGACCCGGTCGACACGCCGGCCACCGAGCGCGCCGGCTGACACGCCGGTCCCACGCTCCGGGCGGTCCGGCCGGACTGTCGGGGTGACGTCCTAGCATGAGCCGGTGCCGACCACATTCACCCCCGGCCCGGTGCGGGTCCAGGTGCCCGCGACCAGCGCCAACCTGGGCCCCGGCTTCGACGCGCTCGGGCTGGCCCTCGGCCGCCACGACGACGTCACGGCCGAGGTGACAGGTGGCGGCGTACGGGTGTCGGTCACCGGCGAGGGCGCAGGTGAGCTGCCGTCGGACGAGCGGCACCTGATCGTCACGGCCATGCGGGCCACCTTCGACGCGCTCGGCGCGCAGCCGGCCGGCCTGGCGCTGGAGTGCGTCAACCGCATCCCGCAGGCCCGAGGGCTCGGTTCGTCGTCGGCGGCGATCGTGGCCGGGGTGCTGGCGGCCCGCGCGCTGGTGGCCGACGGCGAGCAGCGGATGGACGACGACGCCGCGCTGCGGCTGGCGGCGGAGCTGGAGGGGCATCCGGACAACGTCGCGCCCTGTCTGCTCGGCGGCTTCACGATCGCCTGGACGGAACCGGGCGGCGCGCGGGCTGTCTCGCTGCCGGTGGCGCCGGCCGTGCGCCCGACCGTCTTCGTGCCGGCCGAGCGCGGCCTGACCTCGGTGGCCCGGGCGGCGCTGCCGGCCACCGTGCCGCACGCCGACGCCGCGTCGAACGCGGGCCGGGCGGCCCTGCTGGTGCACGCGCTGACGGCCGATCCCGCGCTGCTGCTGCCCGCCACCGTCGACCGGCTGCACCAGGACCAGCGGGCGCCGGGGATGCCGGCCACGGCGGCGCTCGTCGCCGCGTTGCGTGCGGCGGATGTGGCGGCTGTGGTCAGTGGGGCGGGCCCGACCGTGCTGGCGCTCTCCGAGGTCCCGGCGGGATTCCAGGCGGGAACAGATTGGCGCCGGTGGGAGTTGCCGATAGATGTCAGCGGTGCCCGGGTCATCCGGGGTAGACTTTGACACGCCGAGCGGGGCCCTGTTGCCGCAGGTCGGACGAGGCGATTACGCTCTAGACCTAGCACAGCCGCGAAGCATGCGATCTTCCTGCGGTTCGGCGCACCCCCGAAGCTCTCGGCGGTAGCCCGTCACCCCTGCTCAAGGCCCACGCCGCGCCGCAGTTTCCAAAGGTCGCCGCAGACGGCGAGACCTGCTCACCGATGGTGGTGAGTCGGGAAACCACCGGCTGCTGTGTCACAGACTCCCGCGACGCGTCATGCGAGGCGGGTGCACCGAGGCCGCCCGGCCACCTGGTTCCACGACTCCGGGCAGCCCGGCCTATCGAGGGAAGGAATCCATTGAGCGACACCACCGACGTGACGTCGGATGTTTCCAACGTCGCTGGCGATGCCACCACCGCCGCCCCCACGCGCCGCCGGCGGAGCGGCACCGGTCTGTCGGCGATGCTGCTGCCGGAGCTCCAGAGCCTGGCCGCGTCGCTCGGCATCTCTGGTACCGCTCGCATGCGCAAGGGCGAGCTGATCACTGCCATCACCGAGCGGCAGCAGGGCGGCGCCGCGGCCGGAACCCCTCGACCGCGAGCCGAGGTGGCGGCTGCGGCCGCTCCCGCCCGTGAGGAGGTGCACGCGGAGGTCCGTGAGGAGCGGGCCGAGGCACGCCCCGCCGAGCAGGCGCCGGCCGCCGAGGTGACCGAGGGTCGTACCCGTGGTCGCCGCAGCCGGGCAGCCGCCGCGACCACCGAGGCCCGACCGGTCGAGACGCCGGCGGCCGAGACCCGGCCGGCCGAGACGACGCGCGCCGAGGAGGCGCCCGCCGAGACCGGCGAGCGGTCCGAGCGTGGCGGTGACCGGGCCGAGCGCGGTGAGCGCAACGAGGGCCGGGGCCGTGAGCGTGGCGGTGACCGGGCCGAGCGTGGCGGTGACCGGGCCGACCGTGGCGGCGACCGGGCCGACCGTGGCGAGCGTGGCGGCGAGCGGGCCGACCGTGGCGGCGAGCGGGCCGAGCGCGGCGAGCGCAACGACCGTGGTGACCGCAACGACCGTGGTGACCGAGCCGAGCGGGGCGACCGCAACGAGCGGGCCGACCGGGGCGAGCGCGCCGAGCGCAACGAGCGCGGCGACCGCAACGACCGTGGTGACCGCAACGACCGTGGTCAGCGCGCCGAGCGGGACAACGACGACGACGACGAGGGCGGCGGCCGGCGCGGCCGGCGCAGCCGGTTCCGGGACCGCCGTCGCGGCCGTGGCGAGCGGGGCGAGGGCGACAGCGGTGGCGGTGGCGGCCGTGAGCCGCAGGTCGGCGAGGACGACGTGCTCGTCCCGGTCGCCGGCATCATCGACGTGCTCGACAACTACGCCTTCGTCCGGACCACCGGCTACCTGGCCGGCCCGAACGACGTGTACGTCTCGATGTCCCAGATCAAGAAGTACGGCCTGCGCCGCGGTGACGCGATCACCGGCGCCGTGCGGGCCGCGCGGGACGGCGAGCAGCGGCGCGACAAGTACAACCCGCTGGTCCGGCTGGACACCATCAACGGGATGGAGCCGGACGAGGCGAAGCGCCGGCCGGAGTTCTACAAGCTGACGCCGCTCTACCCGCAGGAGCGCCTGCGGCTGGAGACCGAGCCGCACATCCTCACCACCCGGGTGATCGACCTGGTCATGCCGATCGGCAAGGGCCAGCGGGCACTCATCGTGTCGCCGCCGAAGGCCGGTAAGACGATGGTGCTGCAGGCGATCGCGAACGCGATCACCCGCAACAACCCGGAGTGCCACCTGATGGTGGTGCTGGTGGACGAGCGGCCGGAAGAGGTCACCGACATGCAGCGGTCGGTGAAGGGCGAGGTCATCGCGGCCACGTTCGACCGTCCGCCGCAGGACCACACCACCGTCGCCGAGCTGGCGATCGAGCGGGCGAAGCGCCTGGTCGAGCTGGGGCACGACGTGGTCGTGCTGCTCGACTCGGTGACGCGGCTCGGGCGGTCGTACAACCTGGCGGCGCCGGCCAGCGGCCGGATCATGTCGGGTGGTATCGACTCCACGGCGCTCTACCCGCCCAAGCGCTTCCTCGGCGCGGCGCGCAACATCGAGAACGGCGGCTCGCTGACCATTCTCGCCACCGCGCTGGTGGAGACCGGGTCCATGGCGGACACGGTCATCTTCGAGGAGTTCAAGGGCACGGGTAACGCCGAGCTGAAGCTGGACCGGAAGATCGCCGACAAGCGGGTCTTCCCGGCGATCGACATCAACCCCTCCGGCACCCGCAAGGAGGAGGTCCTGCTCGCGCCGGAGGAGCTGGCGATCATCCACAAGCTCCGCAAGGTGCTGCACTCGCTGGACTCGCAGGCGGCGCTCGACCTCCTGCTGGACCGGCTCAAGCAGTCCCGCACCAACATCGAGTTCCTGATGCAGATCGCGAAGTCCACTCCGGGCGAGTGAGCTGACGGATCCGACGAACGAGGGGCACGGCCACATCGGCCGTGCCCCTCGTTCGCGTACCGGGCGGCCGACCGTGAAGTTTTTCTACGGTTAAGCCGCGAGGTATTGAAACTTCTGTTCACCGTCGGGTTGACTGTCGTCCATGCGAACCCGCAGTCGACCCGCCCATCTCGCCGGCGTCCTGCTGCTGACGCCGTTGCTGACACTCACCGCGCCGGTGCCGTCCGCCGCCACGGCCGCGCCGTCGGCTGTCGCGCCGTCGGCCGCCACCGCCACCTCCGCCGAGGACGCGCCACGCGCCTCGTCCCGTCCCGACTCCGCCGTCGCGCTCGCCGGTCTGGAACCGGCCGGCGGCCTGGAGACCGCCAAGACCACCCGGCCGGTCGCGCCCGGCCTCGACCTGACCTCCTTCGACAGGTACGACGCGGCCGGCTGGCTGCGCGCCGACGCCCTCACCGCCGACCTGGCCGGCGGGCTGACAGTGGACTACGTGAACTCCGGCGAGGTCACGAAGGACGAGCCGCTGCGCGCCGCGGTGGACCGGTCCCGTGCCGTCGCGGCGGTGAACGGCGACTTCTTCGACATCAACAACTCCGGAGCCGCCCAGGGCGTCGGCGTCCGCTCCGGCGAGCTGGTGCAGTCGCCCGTGGCCGGGCACCCCAACGCGGTCGGGATCAGCGCCCAGGGCATCGGCCGGGTCGTCGAGGTCGGCTTCGAGGGCACCGCGACGCTGCCCGCCGGGCCGGTGCCGCTCACCCAGTTCAACAACATCGTGCAGCGCGACGGCGTGGGCGTGTTCACGCCGCTCTGGGGGTCGTACACCCGCAAGCGGGCCGTGGAGGGCGCGGCCCGGACGGTCGAGGTGACGGTGACCGGCGGCCGGGTGGCGAGCGTCGCCACCACGGCGGGCGAGGGGCCGATCCCGGCCGGCAGCACCGTGCTGCTCGGCCGCGAGGCCGGCGTCGACGCGCTCGCCGCGCTGCGTCCCGGTGACGCGGTGGACCTGACCTGGCGGCCGCGGGCCTCCGACGGCGGCGACCTGCGCGCCGCCGTCGGCGGCGGCAACGTGCTGGTCCGCGACGGCGTGGTGCAGAGCATCGCCGACGAGTCGCTGGCGCCGCGTACGGCTGTCGGCTTCTCCGCCGACGGCCGGAAGATGATCATGCTGACGGTGGACGGGCGGCAGGTGGACAGCCGGGGCGTCACCCAGACCGAGATGGGCCGCATGATGGCCGAGCTGGGCGCCGCGAACGCGCTCAACCTCGACGGCGGCGGCTCCTCCACGCTGCTGGCCCGGGAGCCCGGCGCGGCCACGGTTCAGGTGGAGAACAGCCCGTCCGACGGCAGCGAGCGGCCGGTGCCGAACGGGCTCGCCGTCTACGCCCCGAAGGGCAGCGGCCGGCTCACCGGCTACTGGCTGGAGACCGCCAGCGACCCGACCGCCGCACCCGGCGTCGCGCCGGTGCGCGGCGGCCGGCCGGACCGGGTCTTCCCCGGCCTCACCCGCCGGCTCACCGCCGCCGGATACGACGAGACGTACGGCCCGGCGGCAGGCGAGCCGCGCTGGCACGCCACCCACGGCCGGGTGGACGGCGACGGCGTGTTCCGGGCCGCCGTCCCCGGCCGCAGCACTGTCACGGCCGCACGCGGCCGGGCCCGGGGGACGATCGAGCTGACAGTGCTCGGCCCGCTGGCGCGCATCGACGGGACCGTCGACCGGGTCGGCCTGGACCGGGCCGGCGACAGCGGCCTGTTCGGCGTGGTCGGCTACGACGCCGAGGGCAACACCGCGCCGATCGAGCCCGCCGACCTGAAGCTGGAGTACGACAGCGAGCTGCTCTCCGTCACCCCCACCGCCGACGGCAACCTCTCCGTCAAGGCGCTCGCCGCGACCGGCTCGGCGCTGGTCACCGCGCGGGTCGGCAACCGCAGCACGGTCCTGCCGGTGACCGTCGGGCTGACCGACGTGCCGGTGGCCGGGTTCGATGACGCCGCGTCCTGGAAGTTCAGCCAGGCCCGCGCCTCCGGGGCGGTCGCCCCGGCCGAGGGGCACACCGGCGGCGGGCTGCGGATGTCGTACGACTTCAGCCAGTCCACCGGCACCCGGGCCGCGTACGCCGACCCGCCCGCCTGGATCGACGTCCCCGGCCAGCCGCAGGCGTTCGGTATGTGGATCAAGGCCAACGGCACCGGCGAGTGGCCCAGCCTGCACCTGCACGACGCGCAGGACACCCAGTTCGTGCTGCGCGGCCCGTACCTGGACTGGACCGGCTGGAAGTACGTCGAGTTCGCCGTACCGCCGGGCGTGCAGTACCCGGTGCGGGTGCGCCGGTTCTACGTGGCCGAGACCGACCCGGCCAAGCAGTACCACAGCGAGGTGGTGATCGACGACCTGGTGGCGCGGGTGCCGCCGGACGTGCAGGCGCCGCCGGAGCCGAACCGCACCGACCGGGTGGTGGTGCGCGACGGCACCGTGGATGGGGCGCCCTGGCGCTTCGCGGTGCTCTCCGACGCCCAGTTCGTCGCCGCGAACCCGGACAGCGACCTGGTCGCCCAGGCCCGCCGTACGCTGCGCGAGGTCCGCGCCGCCCGGCCGGACTTCCTGATCATCAACGGCGACTTCGTGGACACCGCCTACCCGGCGGACTTCGCACTGGCCAAGCGCATCCTCGACGAGGAACTGGGCGGCGAGGTGCCCTACCACTACGTGCCGGGCAACCACGAGATCATGGGCGCGCCGATCGACAACTTCCGCAGCGTCTTCGGGGACACCTCGCGCGTCTTCGACCACCGGGGCACGCGGTTCCTCACGCTGAGCACGGCCACCGGGTCGCTGCGCGGAGGCGGGTTCGACCAGGTGGAACTGCTGCGCCGTACGCTCGACCAGGCCGCCGCCGACCGCTCGGTGGGCTCGGTGGCGGTGTTCTTCCACCACCCGCCGCGCGACCCGAGCCCGGCCAAGGCCAGTCAGCTCGGCGACCGCAAGGAGGCGGCACTGGTCGAGCAGTGGCTGGCCGACTTCCAGCACCGCACCGGCAAGGGCGCGCTGATGGTCAACGGCCACGTCGGCACGTTCCACGCCGACCGGGTGGACGGCGTGCCGTACGTGATCAACGGCAACTCGGGCAAGGACCCGTCCACCCCGGCGGCGCTCGGCGGGTTCACCGGCTGGACCGAGTTCGGCGTGGACCCGGTGACGCCGGGGGAGGCCGAGCGGGCCCGCCGTGACCCGCTCGCCGAGGGACCGCAATGGGTTGCGGCGGAGATGCACGCCCACGTCGACCGGCTCGCGGTGACCGCGCCGGCCGAGGTGCGCCGGGGAGCGCCGGTGGACGTCACCGCCACGCTCACCCAGCCCAGCGGCCGGCAGGTGCCGGTGGCAGCGCCGGTCAGCGCCGACTGGTCCGGCTCGCCGAACCTGCACATCGGCGGCGCGGCGGGCGTACGCCCCTGGCACGCCGCCCGCTTCGACCCGGCCACCGGCACGCTCACCGCCCTGCGCCCCGGCGCTCAGGTGCAGCTGACGGTGACGGTGAACGGAGTGAAGGCCGAGACCCAGGTGACCACCGTCGCCACGGTCCGGACCCCCGCGGCCTGACCCCCCAGGGGCCGGGGCCTGCCCCTTATCCACATCTCCGAG
>NZ_WBKS01000114.1:0-20202 GCF_008868145.1 Micromonospora sp. AMSO1212t | reverse complement strand
GAGTGCTCGCGCCGGGCGAGCCGGTTCTTGCGGTGGCCGTAGCCGAAGTAGATGACCGCGCCGATCAGCATCCAGGCGAGGAACCGCAGCCAGGTCTCCACCGAGAGGTTCAGGCTCAGGTAGAGGCACGCCACCGCGGTGAGGATCGGCAGCACCGGCGAGAACGGCACCTTGAACGGCCGCTCCAGGTCGGGGCGGCGCTTGCGCAGGATCGGCACCGCGATGGCGACCAGCGTGAACGCGCAGAGCGCGCCGATGCTGACCAGGTCGGCCAGCGCGGACAGCGGCAGGAAGCCGGCGAGCAGCGCCACCGCGACGGTCATGATCCCGGCGATCCGGTACGGGGTGCCCCAGCGGGGGTGCACCTTGGCGATGGCGGGCGGGATGAGCCCGTCCCGGGCGATGGCGAAGCCGATCCGGCCCATTGCCACCAGGTCGACGAGGATCACGCTGGTGAGCCCGGCGACGGCGGCGATGGAGACGAGCACCGCGGCCCAGCCGGCGCCGACCGCCCGGAACGCGGACGCGATCGGCGCACCCTCGTCGATCTCGGTGTACTTGACCATGCCCACCACGACCAGCGAGACGCCGATGTAGAGCACCGTGGAGATGACGAGCGTGCCGAGCAGACCCAGCGGCAGGTCCCGCTTGGGCTTGCGGGTCTCCTCACCCAGGTTCGCCACGGCCTCGAACCCGGTGTACGCGAAGAACACGACGGCGGCGGCGGTGAGCACCCCGACGAAGCCGAAGACGGAGGGCTCCAGCCCGAAGATGGCCTGGGTGACCGGTTGCTTGATGCCGTCGTCCCCGGCCCCGGCCGGCTCGGCGGAAGGGATGAACGGGCTGAGGTTGGCCGCCTTGACGAAGAACAGCCCGGCGATGATGACGAAGGCACAGATCGCCACCTTGACCAGCACCAGCACGTTGGTGACCCGGGCCGACTCGCGGATGCCGACGACGGCGACCACGCCGAGCACCAGCACGATGCCGATCGCGCCGAGGTTGACGACGCTGCCCTCCTCGGCGAACCAGGCGCTGGGCAGGCCGAGCAGGTCGGCGAGGTAGCCGGACCAGCCGCGGGCCACCACCGCCGCGCCGAGCGCGAACTCCAGCAGCAGGTCCCAGCCGATGATCCAGGCGACGATCTCGCCCATCGTCGCGTACGCGTAGGTGTAGGCGCTGCCGGCGGTCGGCACGCTGCTGGCGAGTTCGGCGTAGCAGAGCGCCGCGAGCAGCGCGACGAGGCCGGCGATGCCGAACGAGATCACCACGCCCGGCCCGGCGCTGTTGCGCGCCTCGACGCCGGTGAGCGTGAAGATGCCGGTGCCGATGACGATGCCGATGCCGAAGCCCATCAGGTCGACCGCGCCGAGCCGGCGCCGCAGGCCCGGTTTGCCGTCCTCGCCGTCGGCGTCGCCCTGGGCGAGCACGTCCCCGATCGGCTTGGTACGCAGGACCGACATCTGATCACCTCCCCCGCCGTGCGGCCGCCACGGTGGCGGTCTGTGACCGGGCTAGCTACCCAGCCGTTTTGCGCTCCAATCCCGCACCGCGTGTCTCGGAATCGTCACGATCCGGCCGATCGGACAACGTGGGACATCGATCGGCCGTCAGGGTCTTGCGCCGGGCACGGATTGATGAAAGTTTTCTACCGGAGGCATGGGTAGCGCGGCGAATCTTGCCGTCACGCCCTCGCCGCCGACCGTCCCCCCGGACCCGACGAAGGGACCGCACCGCATGAAGGCAACTCGGCTCGGAGCCGCCGCGCTGGCCGCGGCGCTGCTCGGCACGCTGGTCGCCGGCACGCCGGCGCAGGCCGCCCCCGGCGACACCGGCACCGCCACTTTCCCCTCCACCGACTGCGTCACCGACCCGGCCACCCCCAAGCGCCAGTTCCGGGCCATGTGGATCGCCTCGGTGACGAACATCGACTGGCCCAGCAAGGACTCCTGGACCGCACCGGACCAGGTGGCCAAGCAGAAGGCCGAATACCTGGCCTGGCTCGACCTGGCCCAGAAGCTCAACCACAACGCCGTCGTGGTCCAGGTCCGCCCGACCGCCGACGCGTTCTGGCCCTCGCCGTACGAGCCGTGGTCGGAGTACCTGACCGGCGTACGCGGCAAGAACCCGGGCTGGGACCCGCTGGCCTTCCTGGTCGCCGAGTCGCACAAGCGCAACCTGGAGTTCCACGCCTGGTTCAACCCGTACCGCGTCTCCATGCCCGCGCCCGGCGGCGCCGGCGCCGACCTTTCGCAACTGGCCCCGGACAGCCCGGCCCGCCAGCACCCCGACTGGGTCTTCGCCTACCCGCCCGCCGGCGTCGCCGGCAGCCGGCTCTACTACAACCCCGGCGTGCCCGAGGTCCGCGAGTTCGTCCAGACCGCGATGATGGACGCGGTCAAGCGGTACGACATCGACGGCGTGCACTTCGACGACTACTTCTACCCGTACCCGAGCGGCACCCACCAGGTGCCGGACGACGCCACGTTCGCGGCGTACAACAGGGGTTTCACCGACAAGGCCGACTGGCGGCGGGACAACATCAACCTGCTGATCCAGGAGATGAACGCCAAGATCAAGGCAGTCAAGCCGTATGTGAAGTTCGGCGTCAGCCCGTTCGGCATCTGGCGTAACGCGTCGGCCGACCCGAACGGCTCGGACACCACCGGCTCGCAGTCGTACGACATCATCTCCGCCGACTCCCGCAAGTGGGTCAAGGAGGAGTGGATCGACTACATCGTGCCGCAGCTCTACTGGTACATCGGCCAGTACCCGGCAGCCGACTACGCCCGGCTGGTGCCGTGGTGGGCCGAGCAGGTGCGTGGCACGCGGGTCCAGCTCTACATCGGCCAGGCCGACTACAAGAGCGGTGACCCGGCGTACGGGTCGTTCTGGATGAACCCGCAGGAGCTGTCGAACCACCTGACGCTCAACCGGTCGTACCCGGAGGTGCTCGGCAACGTGCACTTCTCCGCCGTGCAGGTCCGGGCGAACCGGCTCGGCGCCACCGACATCTACGCCGCCGAGCACTACTCCCGCCCGGCGCTGGTGCCCACCATGACGCACCTGCCGCGCAAGCCGCTGCTGTTCCCGGTGGTCACCAAGGCCCAGCGGGAGGCGGACGGGGTACGCCTGAGCTGGCGTCAGCCGGCCGACGGCAAGGGCCCGCTCGGCACCGCCGCGTCCTACGCGATCTACCGGTTCGACGGGCACGGCCTGGCCGGGCGATGCGACTTCGCCGACGCCTCCCACCTGGTCGGCACCGTGCGGGCCACCGACGGCGCCGTGCAGTCGTGGGTGGACAGCACGGCGGCCGACGGCGCCCGGTACACGTACTACGTGACCGCGCTGGACCGGCTGGCTAACGAGAGCCCGGCGAGCCCGCCGCGCTTCGTGCGCTGACCCCCGCCGGATGCCCCCGGGCCGCCTCGCCGGCCCGGGGGCATTCGTCTGTTTGGGCGGATGTCAGCGAGCCGCTCCCCGGAGCATCGCCCCAGGTCACTCGCTTGATCGACACTTGTCGACATCCGGAGATCCCGGCCACCACCCGCGGAGGTTCCCGTGTCCCGTCGCCTCGCCACCACCCTCGCCGCCGGAACACTCGCCCTGCTCACCCTGCTCGGCCTGGCCACACCGGCCGCCGCCGCGGTGAGCACCCAGCAGAAGCTGTCCGTCCTGACCAGCTGGACGCAGACCAGCGCGTCCAGCTACAACGCCTGGAACAGCGCCCGGCAGAACCGGGCGCCCTGGACCGAGTACGGCTTCGACTGGTCCACCGACTACTGCTCGTCCAGCCCGGACAACCCGATCGGGTTCAACTTCAAGCTCTCCTGCTACCGGCACGACTTCGGCTACCGCAACCACAAGGCGATGGGGGTCTTCTCGGCCAGCAAGTCCCGCCTGGACAACGCCTTCTACGCCGACCTGAAGCGGGTCTGCGCCACGTACAACGCGGTGGTGCGGCCCGCCTGCTACAGCCTCGCCTGGACGTACTACCAGGCGGTGAGCGTCTTCGGCTCGGTTGCCGCCGTGTCGCAGGCCGACCTCGACCGCGCCGCCCGGATGAAGGCCGACGCCCAGCGCCGGGCCGCCGCCCGCGCCTGACGCACCGCACGGGGAGTCCGCCGGCCGGCGGGCTCCCCGACGCGCTCAGCCGGCCGTCCTGCGCGGCTCGAACGCCGGCCACGAACCCGGCTTCTGCGCGCCGAACCGGGGCGAGTCGGCGGCGAGGTCCGGGTGCTCGACGTGCAGCGCCAGCGCCGCCACCTCGTCCAGCCGCAGCCCGGACCCGGCGCCGTAGGCGGCGTCGAACGCCTCGTCACCGAGCACCCGGCGCAGCTCCGTCTGCCGGGCCGACCAGTACGGGCCGTATATCCCCGGCGTGGCCCGCAGGTTCGCCCGGGTGGCCTGCGCCGCCCCGAACAGCCGGGCCGCGGAGAGCGCGTCCCCGGCCAGCGCGCAGCGCACCGCTATCGCGTTGATCGTGTCGCAGGCCCGGCCCAGGTAGCCGTGGCTCATCCGGGAGCGCAACGCCACCAGCAGGTGCTCGTGCGCGGCGACCAGATCGCCCCGGGCCAGGGCCACCATCCCGAGCAGCATGTCCACCGACCGGCCGCCCCGCTCGGCCGGGCGGGACGCCTCGACCGGGCGGGCCGCGGCGAGCAGGTCGGCCGCCTCGTCCAGCGCGCCCCGGCGCCAGAGCAGCTCGGCGAGGTTGTAGACGGCCAGCAACGCGTCCCCCACCACGTCCTGCGCGTACGCCCAGTCGATCACCTCACGGCAGACCCGCTCCGCCTCGGCGAACTGCCCCATGTCGACCAGCGGCGCGGCGCGTCCGGCCAGCACCCGGGCCAGCAGCCCCCGGTCGCCGGACTGCCGGGCGGCCGCCTCGGCCCGCTGCGAGTACCTCAGCTCCTCGCCGAACTCGCCGTCCGCACCCGCGTGCAGCGAGTGCATGTGATACGCGGCGGCCAGCTCGGCGTCCGGCATCACCTCGCCGGTCTCGGCGAGCCGGCCGTAGAGCCGGAACAGCCAGAGCCGTCCCTCCCGGGCCAGCCCGCGCTCCCGCCACCACTGGTCCAGGTCACCCGCCAGCGACAGCCCCGACCGGGCACTGCCGCCGGTGGCGCACCAGCGCAACGCGGCCCGCAGTTCGTTCGCGAGCGGGTCGAGCGCGTACAGGGACAGCGTCACCGGGCGGCCGTCCGGTCCCAGGTGGGCCCGGTCCAGCGCGTGCCGGCACCAGGCCACGTGCCGGTCCCGGGCGCTCTGCTCCTCGCCCGCCTCGACCAGCCGCCGGGCCGCGTACGCCCGGATCGGGTCGAGCATCCGGTAGGTGCTGCCGGAGGCATGCGGCTCGGCCAGCACCATCGACTTGTCCACGAGCACCGAGAGTGGGTCGAGCGGGTCCTCGTCGAGCAGCCACTGCACGGTCGGCAGGTCCACCGGACCGGCGAACACCGCCATCCAGCGCAGCAGCCGGGCCGAGCGCGCCCCCAGCGTCCGGTACGACCACGTCACGGTGGCCTGGATGGTCAGGTGCCGCTCGCTCGCCGAACGGTGCACCGCCCGGGTCGCCGGGGTGGGCGGCGCGGCGCCGGTCGCGGCGGCCACCAGGTCCACCGTGTCCTGCTGGTTGCCGCTCCAGCCCGCCTCCACCGGGGGCGGTTCCGCCGTCTCCCGGCCGGCGTCGAGCGTGCCCAGCATGTCGTCCAGCCGCTCGGCCAGTTGCCCGGCCGAGAGCACCCGCAGCCGGGCCGCGGCCAGCTCGATGGCCAGCGGCAGCCCGTCCAGTCGGCGTACCACCCGGTGCAGGTCGGCCTGCTCGGCCGGCTCCGGCGCGCGGCCGCCCCGGGCCACGGCGGTACGGTCCAGCAGCAGCGCCACCGCGTCGCTGCCCCCGCCGTCGGGCCCCTCGTCGACCGACAGCGGCGGGATCCGCCACACCACCTCGCCGGGTACGCCGAACGACTCCCGGCTGGTCGCCAGCACCCGCACACCCCGGCCACCGGCCAGCAACCGGCCGATCACCTCGGCCGACGCGGCGGTCTGGGCGTCGCAGGTGTCCAGCAGCACGAGCATCCGGCGCGGCGCCGCGTACTCGACGAGGGTGTCGACCATCGGCCGGCCCGGCTCCGGGCGGAGGCCGAGCACGGCGGCGATCTCGAACGCCACGAGCCCCGGGTCGGTCACCGCGGCGATGTCGACGAACCAGACGCCGTCCGGGTAGTCCTCGACGATCCCGGAGGCCAGCTCCACCGCCAGCCGGGTCTTGCCGGCGCCGCCCGCGCCGAGCACCGTCACCAGGCGGTACGCCTCGACCAGCCGACCCAGCTCGGCGCGCTCGGCCTGCCGGCCGACGAACGTGGTGACCTGGGTGGGCAGGTTGTGCGCTGTCGCGTCGGCGGTACGCGGACGCGGGAACCGCCGCTCCAGCCCGGGCGCGACGAGCTGGAACAGCCGCTCCCGGTCGTCGAAGCCGCGCAGCCGGTGCAGCCCGAGGTCCAGCAGGGACACCCCGTCCGGCAGCGGCTCGGCGTGCTGGGCGGTGGCAGCCGAGCAGAGCACCTGCCCGCCGTGCGCGGCGGCGGCCACCCGGGCGGCCCGGTGCACCTCGGGGCTGGCGTACTCGCCGTCGCGGGGCTCGGCGTAGCCGGTGTGCAGCCCCATCCGTACCCGCGGGGTGGCATCCGGGTTGGGCCAGTCGTGGCCGGCGAGCGCGCGCTGCGCGGTCAGGCAGGCGCGGACCGCGGCGGCGGCGTCCGGGAACGCGAGGAAGAACGAATCCCCCTCGGTCAGCAGCTCCGCGCCGTCGGTGCCGGCCAGGGTGTCGCGCAGCAGCCGCCGGTGCTCGTGCAGCACCGGGCGATAGACCGGGCCGAGCATCCGGGCCAGCCGCGTCGAGCCCTCGATGTCGGTGAACACGAAGGTCACCCACCCGCTGGGGAGGTGGTGTCCTTGCGACATACGTCGAACCTCCGCCCGGTGACGTCGGGTCCATGCTGCCCTATGGTCGTGCCGTCACGCATCGTGAGAACGGCTGGGCAGATTCCGCCCCAAGGTGCCAAAAGATCACAGCGGCGGCAAGACCCGGATCGACCCGCGGGACGGGCGGCGGAAAGTCAGCAGCCGCAGGAGCCGCCGCAGCAACCACCGCCGCTGGGAATCCCACCGCTCGGAGCGGAGCCGCCCCGGCCGGTGACGGCCACCGTGGACAGCAGTTTCACCGTGTCGGCGTGGCCCTGCGGGCAGGTGGCCGACCGTCCGGCCTCGGCCATCGGGCGGTTGACCTCGAAGGTGTCGCCGCAGGCGCGGCAACGGAACTCGTACCGGGGCATGTCCCACAGCGTACGGCCGGGCCTGACGTCGTCACCCGGATGGGTGATACTCGACGGGTGGTGGACGGCGAACGGCGAGCGACTGCGCGGCCCCTGCGACCCGCCGCGCCGCCCGACGACGGCACCCCGCCCATCCCGCGCCAACGCCGCGAGCGCGACGCCCTCGCCCCGAAGCCGCCCGCCGACCCGGCCCGCGACGCGGGCGCGGCGGACGCCGAGTCCGGCGCGAAGCCGCAGCCCGAGCCAGGCGCGAAGCCGGACGGTGAGTCCGGGGCGAGCGGGCCCCAGCAGACTGACTCCGGAGCGGAGGCGAAGGCCGAGGTGGCGGCCGGCGGCGGGCGGCGTCGGCGGATGCCGTTCGCGCACGCCGTCCGCACGCGCCCGAGACAGCTCGCCGTCGGCGCGACCCGGGCCACCCGTGCCTGGTCCCGGCGGCCCGGCGGGCGCACCACGCTGCCCGCGCTGTTCCTGCTCGCCCTGGTCGCTGCCGCCGCCACGGCCGGTGCGGTGGTCGTGCCGGCGGCGGTCGGCCGGCCGGAGACGGTCGCCGAGGCCACGCCGTCGCAGAGCGTCCCGCAGACCGCCGCGGCGCCCGCCACGCCCCCGTTGCCGGAGCTGACCGGGATGCCCGGCACCGCCGCACCGACCGGCACACCCCTGCCCGGCGCGACCACCGCCCCGGTGCTGCCCGCCGGACGTCCGGCGGACGCGCTCGCCGGCTGGGCGCAGCGGGTAAGCGCGATCACCGGGATCCCCGTGGTGGCGCTCCAGGCGTACGCCTACGCCGAACTGGTGCTCGCCCAGACCAACCGCGCCTGCCAGTTGAGCTGGACCACGCTGGCCGCGATCGGATACGTCGAGTCGCGCCACGGCGCGGCCAACGGCGCCACGCTGCAAGCCGACGGCCGGGCCCTGCCGGAGATCAAGGGACAGCCGCTCGACGGGCAGGGCGGCCGGTCCCGCATCCTCGACACCGACCAGGGAGCGCTCGACGGCGACCGGGTCCACGACCGGGCGCTCGGCCCGATGCAGTTCATCCCGACCACGTGGCAGGAGATCGGCGCGGACGCCGACGGCGACGGCGTGAAGAACCCGCACGACATCGACGACGCGGCGCTGGCCGCCGGGCTCTACCTGTGCAAGGGCGGCCGGAACATGACCATCCCGGGCGACTGGTGGGGCGCCATCCTCTCCTACAACGATGTGCGTCGGTACGCCCAGGCCGTGTTCGACAAGGCCGACGAGTACGGCAGGCTCAGCCGCAACGTGAGGTGACGGCTCGCGTACATTCGCGGACTGAACCCTTCCCCCCGGCTGCCGTTGACGGCAAGCTAGACGGGTGATGGTGCGCGAGTGGGATCCCAGGACCGCGTCGTCCGCCGAGATCGCGTCCCTGCTGGACACGCTGAACGCGGTCCTGGCGGCCGATCTGCCGCAGGATCCGCCATGGCGGGAGAGCTCCATGCGGGAGTATCTGTCCGAGGTGATGCCCGGCGAGCGGCGAATCTCGTGGGTCGCGCAGGACGACGTCGCCCCGGACGGCACGCCCGGTGCGATCCTCGGGCATGTGCACGTGCTGCTGCTCGGCGGCATCGGCGTGCTCGAGGTGCTGGTGCACCCGGCGATCCGGCGCAGCGGCATCGGCCGCGAGCTGGTGCGGGTGGCCGCCCGCCGGGTCTGGGACGAGGGCTTCCAGTCGATCGGCGTGGAGGTGGTCGGCGACACCCCGGCCGTGGCGTTCTACGAGTCGCTGGGCTTCACCCGCGACTACGTGGAGACCCGCAGCGTGCTCGACCTGCGGTCGGTGGACTGGCCGGCGCTCACCGAGATGGCCGCCGAGGTCGGCGCGGGCTACCGCGTGGAGTTCTGGCCGGGTGGCCCGCCGGACGAGCTCATCGAGGCGTACGCGCGGGCCAAGGCCGAGGTGCGCGACTCCGACGACGTGGAGCTGCGGCCCAGCTCCTACGACCCGGAACGGCTGCGCGACAGCCTCGCCACGCTGCACCGGCGCGGCATGAAGCCGTACATCGTGCTGGCGCTGCACGAGCAGACCGGCGAGGTGGCCGGGTTGACCGAGGTGGTGGTGCCGGCGCAGCACCCGACCCGGGCCGACCAGTACGACACGATCGTCGTCCACGAGCACCGCGGCTACGGCATCGACCGGGCCATCAAGGCGCGGATGCTGCTGGAGCTGCGCTCGGCCGAGCCCGAGGTGGCCGAGGTGCAGACCTGGAACGCGCAGGACAACGAGTCGATGCTGAAGGTCAACGCCGAGCTGGGCTACCGCCCCGACCGCGACTGGTGCGAATACGGTGTGGACGTCGCCGAGCTGGTGCACCGGCTGGACAGTCACCGCTGAGCGTTCACCGGCCGGCCATCGAAGGGGCTGGACGGTGCACCCACGAGAGCCTTAACGTTCGTTAGTTCCTGTCCACCCATCGTGGAGGCCCCATGCGCCCGCGCCGCACCCTCGCCGCGCTCGCGACCACCGCCGCCGTCACCCTCACGGCGATCGCTGTCGCACCCACCGCGGCCAGCGCCGCGCCCACCGACCTGTTCATCTCGGAGTACGTCGAGGGGTCGTCCAACAACAAGGCCGTCGAGCTGTACAACGGCACCGGCGCCCCGATCGACCTGGCCGCCGGCGGCTACCAGCTCCAGCTCTTCTTCAACGGCGCCACCACCTCGACGAACGTCACCCTGACCGGCACCGTAGCGGCCGGTGACGTTTTCGTCTTCGCCGCCGCGGCGGCCGCGCCGGCGATCCTCGCCCAGGCCGACCAGATGTACTCCGGCTCGCTGTTCAACGGCGACGACGCGATCGTGCTGCGCAAGGGCGACGCGGTGGTCGACTCCCTGGGCCAGGTCGGCGTCGACCCGGGCAGCGAGTGGGGCAGCGGCCTCACCAGCACGGCGGACAACACGCTGCGCCGGCTGCCCTCGGTGACCGCGGGCGACACCGACCCGGCGGACGCGTTCGACCCGGCCGCGCAGTGGGCCGGCTTCGCCACCGACACGTTCGACGGGCTGGGCAGCCACACCGTCGGCGGAGGCGGGCCGGTCGACCAGCCGCCCACCCTGGCCTGTGGCGGGGCGCTGACGCTGTCGGCGGGCGCCACGGCCACCCGCGAGGTCACCGCGACCGACGCCGACGACACGGTCACCGACCTGGCGGTCACCTCGGTCGTGCCGGTGCCGGCGAGCGGCTCGATCAGCCGTACCGCATTCACCCCGGCGGCCGGGAACGGTGGCACCGCCACCGCGACGGTCACCGCCACCGGCCTGCCGGCCGGCAGCTACGCGGTCACCGTGACCTCCACCGACGCGGAGGGCGGCACCGCCACCTGCACGCTCACCGTGCAGGCCACCAGCGTGCTGTCGATCGGCGAGGTGCAGGGCCGCACCGCTGACGACGAGGACGGCCGCACCGACCGGTCGCCGCTCGCGCCGGCCAGCGGCAACGGCACCAGCTCCACGCTCTACGACGTGCGCGGCGTCATCACCGGCAAGTCGCTGACCCGGAGTTCGGCGGGCGCCGACCAGTGGGGCTTCTACCTCCAGAGCCGGCTCGGCACCGAGGACGGCGACCTGCTGACCTCCGACGGACTGTTCGTCTTCATGGGCTCGTTCACCACGCTGATCGGCGGGTACGCCCCGACCGTCGGCGACGAGGTCGTGCTGCGCGGCCGGGTCTCCGAGTACTTCAACCAGACCCAGCTCTCCGGCGCCTCGCTGGTCCGCCAGCTGGACTCCGGCCTCGACGTGGACACCGCGGTCCGGGTCGACGACGCGGTCCCGCCGGCCGAGGCGGCCGCCGCCGACCTGTTCTGGGAGCGGCACGAGGGCGAGCGGATGCGGGTACGCGCCGGCAGTGGCGTCTCGGCGCCCCGGCACATCTACTCCTCCACCGCCGACTCCGAGATCTACGTGCTGGACCGCGCGGACCCGGTGATGAAGCGGTCCGACCCGTACGCCCGGCGGGTGTTCCGGGACGCGCACCCGCTCGACGACATTCCCGGCACGCTGTTCGACAACGGCAACAACCAGCGCATCCTGCTGGGTGCCGGCGGTGTGAAGGCGACCGCTGGTGACTCGCGGGCGCTGCTGCCCGAGGCGCGCACGTTCGACACGCTCACCGAGGACGCCTACGGCTCCGTCTCGTACGCGTTCAGCAAGTACAGCGTGCAGCCCGAGCAGCTCACCCTGACCGGTGGCGCGGACCCGGCCGCGAACCACCCGCCGCAGCCGGCCGACCGCGGCAGCGAGGTCGCGATCGCCACGTACAACGTGGAGAACCTGTACGACTACCGGGACGACCCGTTCGACGGCTGCGACTTCGCCGGCAACACCGGCTGCCCCGGTGTCAGCCCGCCGTTCGACTACGTGCCGGCGAGTCCCGAGGCGTACGCCGCCAAGCTCGCAGTGCAGGCCCGGCAGATCGTCCAGTCGCTGCACAGCCCGGATCTGATCCTGGTGCAGGAGGCCGAGGACCAGGACATCTGCTCGGTGGTAGACGGCGCTCTGGCCTGCGGCGACACCAACAACGCCGACGGCGCGCCGGACACCGTGCAGGAGCTGGCGCTCGCGATCGCGGCGAACGGCGGTCCGGCATACGCCGCCGCGTACGACCGGACCGGCGCGGACGCCCGGGGCATCGCCTCGGCGTTCCTCTACCGGACCGACCGGCTCAGCCTCGCCGAGGCGACCGCCGCGGACCCGCTGCTGGGCTCCGCCCCGACCGTCCAGTACCGCTCGGCGGCGCTGCCGTCCAACACCGACGTGCAGAACCCCAAGGCGTTCAACGCGGTGCTGCCGGCCGACGTGGACCGGTCGACCGGCGTGGACGGCAGCAACGTCTACACCCGCGCGGCGCAGGTGGCCCGGTTCACCGTGAAGGCCGGTCCCGGGTCGAGCGAGCGGTTCACGCTCTGGGCGGTCGCCAACCACTTCTCGTCCGGACCGGACAGCCGGGTCGGGCAGCGCCGCGAGCAGGCCGCGTACGGGGCGGCGATCGTCCAGGCGGTCGAGGCGAGCGACCCGAACGCCCGCGTGGTCTACGGCGGCGACCTGAACGTCTTCCCCCGCCCGGACGACCCGATCGCCACCGCCCAGAACCCGACCCCGTCGGACCAGCTCGCCCCGCTGTACGAGGCCGGGCTGCACAACCTCTGGGACGACCTGGTGGCGGACGCGCCCGCGTCGGCGTACTCGTACACCTTCAGCGGGCAGGCGCAGACGCTGGACAACCTCTTCGTCAACGACCCGATGCACGACGATCTGGTGCAGGTGCGGACGGCGCACATCAACGCCGACTACCCGACCGACGCGCCGGAGCTGGGCGACCGGGGCGCCAGTGACCACGATCCGCAGGTGGCCCGGTTCCGCTCCCGCGCCTCGCTGCGGGTCGCGGACACCTCGGTCACCGAGGGCGACAAGGGCACCAGCGCGATGACGTTCACGGTCACCGTGTCCCGCCCGCTCTCCGAGCCGGCCCTGATCTGCGCGACCACGTACGGCACCACAGCTCAGGCCGGGTCGGACTACGACCCGTACGTCGGCTGCCGGGTGCTGGCCGCGGGCCGGACCTCGCTGACGTTCCCGGTCACCGTGCGCGGTGACCGCAAGCGCGAGGCGGACGAGAAGCTCACGCTGTACGTAGCAGGGGTTCCGGGCCTGCGGCTCGCCGACCCGTCCGGTACCGGGACGATCCTGAACGACGACTGAGCGGCGTTCCGCGCGGCGGCCCGTCGATTCGCTCATGGGCGGATCGGCGGGCCGCCGCGGTATCCGCACCGCTGTGGATCGGGTGGGGGCGGCACGCTCCGGTACTTGGCCACCCGCACCTCCCACTGGCTGCGGCGGCGTAGCCAGTCCCGGACCTCCCGATTGCGGTAGAAGGTTTCCGGCGGGCGGGCCAACCCGTACCGGTCGGCCCACCACTCCCCCGGCTCCGGGTCGGTGACGATGTCGAGGTGGGACGGGTACCGCCGCTCCGCGCCGTCCCGCAGGTCGGCCCGGTCCCGCATCGGCTTGAGCAGCCGACCGGCCTCGTCGACGACCACGAGCCGGAAGCCGGCCGTGCCGACGATGCGGGACAGCATGGTCAGGCTCGGCGTCAGGCTGCCCGCCTCGATCCGCCCGATCGTGCTCGGATGCACCCGGGCGAACCGGGCCAGCTCACGCTGGCTGGCGTCGGCCCTGCGACGCACCGCCCGGACGATCCCCGGTGCCGGGAACGGCACGTCGAACGGCTCGGTGAGCAACGCCTGCCCGCCGTCTGCCGCCGTCGCGGCGGTGGCCCCGGGTGCGGCGCCAGTGGTGGTGGCGGTAGCGGGAGTGGCCTCCGGCACGGTGTCGGCGATGTCTGTCACGCCGCCCACGGTCCCGTCTCCCGCACCGGCCCGGCAACCCCGCGCCACGGCCTGTGGAAAACCCGGGATGCGGCGTCCGCCCTCCGCGGGTGCCAGCCGCTGGCACACACAGAGGGTAACGTTCACACAGCGTTAAGCGCCTCGCTGACGACAGCAGCTCAACGCGATGGACAAAGGTGAATTAAACAGACAGAGAGCCCTGGATCGTCGCGACGGCGAGAGCTACCTCGGCGGACTTTGCTCTGCAGCCATCAAGGCAGCGTGCACGTTCCGTGATAGTCGCGCCCGAGGCTGCAGAGCAAAGTCGGCGGGAGGTGAAGTACGCCGCACCTCGAAAGGTTGCGCAGAGTGACCGACGTGGCTGTGGACAACGCACTGTCGGCCATGCGAGCCGGGGCGAGCCCGCCGCAGTCGTGCCGGCAGCCGAACGGCGCCGGCCAACGATGGTCAGTAGCGCTCGCGCAGCAGCTGGGCGGCCTCGACGGCCCAGTAGGTGAGGATGATCTGGGCGCCGGCCCGGCGGATCGAGGTGAGCGTCTCCAGCATCACGCGCTCCCGATCGATCCAGCCGTTCGCGGCGGCGGCCTCGACCATCGCGTACTCGCCGGAGACCTGGTAGGCGGCGACCGGGACGTTCACCGCGGCCCGGACCGCCGACACCACGTCGAGGTAGGGCAGGGCCGGCTTGACCATGACCATGTCGGCGCCCTCGGCCACGTCCAGCTCGACCTCGCGCAGCGACTCGCGCAGGTTCGCCGGGTCCTGCTGGTAGGTGCGCCGGTCCCCCTCCAGCGCCGACTCCACCGCGTCGCGGAACGGGCCGTAGAAGGCGGAGGCGTACTTCACCGCGTACGCGAGCACCGAGACGTCCTGGTGCCCGGCGGCGTCGAGCGCCTTGCGGACCACGCCGACCTGGCCGTCCATCATCCCGGACGGCCCGACCACGTGGACCCCGGCGGCGGCCTGGGCCACCGCCATGTCGGCGTACGCGGCGAGCGTGGCGTCGTTGTCGACCCCGCCGTCCGGGGTGAGCAGGCCGCAGTGCCCGTGCGAGGTGAACTCGTCCAGGCACAGGTCGCTCATCACCACAGTCGAGTCGCCGACCTCGGCGATCACGTCCCGGATGGCCGTGTTGAGCACGCCGGCCGGGTCGACGCCACCGGAGCCGGTCTCGTCCCGCGTCGCCGGCACCCCGAACAGCATGATCCCGCCGACCCCGGCCTGGACCGCCTCCGCGGCGGCCTTGCGCAGCGAGTCCCGGGAGTGCTGGAGCACCCCCGGGAGCGACGCGATGGCCCGCGGCTCGGTCAGCCCTTCCTTGACGAACATCGGCACGACCAGCTCGGCCGGGTCGACGCGGGTCTCGGAGACCAGCCGCCGCACGGCCGCGTTGCGGCGCAGCCGGCGGGGCCGGATCTCGGGGTACGGCATGAGGGGCCTCCTGTCAGCGGAACCGCAGGGCGGTCGGGCCCTGCACCTTGGAGCCCCGGCGCTGCTTCGCCGGCATGGCGGCGAGCTTCTCCCGCAGCTCGACGGCGTAGGCGGCGAGCGCCTCCACCAGGTCCGGCACCGACGCATGCGGCGGCTGCACGTCGACGCGCAGGCCGAACTCGGTGGCGGTCTCCGCCGTCTTGGGCCCGATCACTGCAACAACGGTCCGCGCGTGCGGCTTCCCGGCGATACCCACGAGGTTCCGCACCGTGGACGACGAGGTGAACAGCACCGCGTCGAACCCGCCCGACTTGATCGCGTCGCGGATCTCGGCGGGCGGCGGCGCCGCCCGGACGGTCCGGTACGCGGTCACGTCGTCGACCTCCCAGCCCCGCTCGGTCAGGCCGGCGGCCAGGGTCTCGGTGGCGATGTCGGCGCGCGGCAGCAGCACCCGGCCGACCGGGTCGAGGATCTCGTCGTGCGGCGAGAACTCGGCCAGCAGACCCTCGGAGGACTGCTCCCCGGAGGGGATCAGCTCGGGCTGGATGCCGAAGGCGCGGACCGCCTCGGCGGTGGCGTCACCGATGCAGGCGATCTTCACGCCGCCGAAGTGGCGGGCGTCGAGGCCGTGCTCGGCGAACTTCTCCCAGACCGCCCGGACCGCGTTCACCGAGGTGAAGATGACCCAGGCGTACCGGCCGTCGACCAGGCCCTTGACCGCCCGCTCCATCTGCGCCGGAGTGCGCGGCGGCTCGACCGCGATGGTCGGCACCTCGCACGGGATGGCCCCGTACGCGCGCAGCCGCGCGCTCATCACGCCGGCCTGCTCCTTGGTGCGGGGGACCAGCACCTTCCAGCCGTACAGCGGGCGGTTCTCCCACCAGCTCAGCTTGTCGCGGTCGGTGACGGCCGCGCCGACGGTGAGCACCACCCGGCCGGTGAAGCCGAGCGCCGCCGCGACGAAGGAGTCCACGCTCGACGTGGTGGTGTACTGCGTCTCGCCGGTGCCGTCGCCGGTCACCCCGACCGCTGTGGTGCCGTCGACCCCGGCGGCCAGCAGGCCGTCCCGGACGGCGGCCAGGTCACCGGCGTCCACGGCGAGCGCCAGCGAACCCCGGCCGACGGCCGTGGCGAGCGCCTCGAAGTCCAGCGCGGTGACGTCCTCGACGTCGGCGGCGGTGCGTACGCCCGGCAGCGGGACACCCGCGTAGGTGGCGACGCCCTCGGCCTGGCCGACGCCCGGCACCACCTCGAAGTGCGCGGCGGTACGCGCGACCGCCTGCACCTCCTTGACCACCGAGTCGTGGCCGAACGGGTCACCGGCGACCAGGTGCACGGCGTTCTGCCCGGCGCGGGCCGCGGAGATCAGCACCTTCGCCACGTCCCCCGGTACGCCCTCGGCGGGGCTGAACTCGGCGTCGGGCCGGGCCTGGGCGCGGACGTGCGCCAGGAGCGACTCGGGTACGCCCCGGTCGTAGACCACCTGGTCGGCGTCGACCAGGGCGTCCAGCGCCCGGCGGGTCAGCAGGCCCGGGTCGCCGGGACCGGCCCCGACGAATGCGATCTGGCCTACGGGCTTACGGGTGCGGGTCATTCTGTGCTCCCAAGTTGCTGGGTCCCCGGGCCGGCCTGTGCGTCCTGGCCGAGGATCGAGTCGGCGCCGAGTTCGAGGAGTTCGGCGGCGAGTGCCTTGCCGATCTCCGCCGCGTCGGCGGGCGTTCCGGTGCGGGACAGCCGGAGGTCACGCGAACCGTCCGGGCTGATCACCGCACCGCGCAGGTAGATCTCCTGATTGACGTCGCCCTCGTCGGTGGGCTCGCCTTCCGCGAGGACGGCGTACGCGGCCACGGGTGCGCTGCACCCTGCCTCCAGGGTGGCCAGCAGCGCCCGCTCCGCGGTGATCGCGGCACGGGACGGTTCGTGGTCGAGCAGCGCGAGCAGCTCGATCACGTCCTGGTCGTCGGCCCGGCACTCGACGGCCAACGCACCCTGAGCGGGCGCGGGCAGCATGAGCATCGGGTCGAGCGTCTCGGTGATGACGTCGGCGCGGCCGATCCGGTTGAGCCCGGCGCGGGCCAGCACGACGGCGTCGAGGTCGGCGTCCGGGCCGAGCACCCGGGCCACCCGGGTGTCGATGTTGCCCCGGATCGGGGCGACCTCCAACTGCATGCCCAGCGCGTGCAACTGGGCGATCCGGCGCAGCGCGCCGGTGCCGACGCGGGCGCCGGGCGGCAGCTCGGCGAGCGTACGGCCGTTCGTGGCCACGAGCGCGTCGCGCGGATCCTGCCGCGGCGGTACGGCCGCGACGTGCAGGCCGGGCGCCGCCGCGGTGGGCAGGTCCTTGTACGAGTGGACGGCGAAGTCGATCTCGCCGGCGGTCAGCGCGTCGCGCAGCGCGGAGACGAACACACCGACGCCGAGCCGCTGCACCGGGGCGGTGGACCTGTCGCCGGCGGTCACCACCTCGACCAGCTCGACCGGTCGGCCGGTGGCCGCGGTGAGGGCCTCGGCGACGTGGCCGGACTGGGCCATCGCCAGGGCGCTGCCCCGGGTACCGAGGCGAAGGGGGGCGGTCATCGCGCACCTCCGGTGGGCGGGACGTCGGCGGCGTCGAACGACGACCGGCCGTCGGAGTCGGTGGCGACCACGTCGGGAACGGTGTCGACCGGGGACGTCTGCGGGACGTCGAGGTCGAACAGTTCGCGCAGCAGCGCCGCGTACTGGTCGCCGCCGGGCTCGGCGGCGAGCTGGCGGACCCGTACGGTCGGCTGGTGCAGCAGCCGCTGCACGACCCGGTGCACGGTGCGGGCGACCTCGGCGCGCTGGTCGTCGCTGAGGTCGGGCCGGCGCTGGCCGAGGCGGCGCAGCTCGGCGCTGACGACGTCCTCGGCCCGGCCGCGCAGCGCGGCCACCGTCGGCGCGACGTCGGCGCCGCGCAGCCAGCTCAGGAACGCCTCGACCTCGCCGGTCACGATCCGGGCCACCTCGGCGGCGTCGGCCGCGGCCGGTCCGTCGGCGAGGACGGCGGCCATCCGGTCGATGTCGATCACCTCGACGCCGGGCAGCTCGGCGACGCCGGGCTCGACGTCGCGCGGGACGGCCAGGTCGAGCAGGACCAGCGGGCCGCGGTCGGCGTCCCGGCGGGCCAGCGCCCGGGTCACCACGTCGCGGGTGAGCACCGGCTCGGTGGCGGCGGTGGCGGCGACCACGACGTCGACAGCGGCGAGTGCGGTGATCAGCTCGGCCATCGGCACGGCGGACGCGCCGTACGACTCGGCGAGCCGGACGGCACGGGCGGCGCCCCGGTTGGTCACGGTGAGCGGGCCGGCGCCCAGCCGGGACAGCGTGGCCACGCCCAGCGAGCCCATCGCGCCCGCACCGACCACCATCGCCGGCCGGCCGGCCAGGTCGCCGTCGAGCAGTTCGGCGGCGAGGTCGAGGGCGGCGGTGACGACGCTCTGCCCGGCCCGGTCGATGTTGGTCTCGGCGTGCGCCCGCTTGCCGACCCGCAGCGCCTGCTGCATCAGCTCGTGCAGCAGCCGCCCGGCGGAGTCGGCGCCACCGGCGGAGTGGTACGCGTCGCGGAGCTGGCCGAGGATCTGCGCCTCGCCCACCACCATCGAGTCGAGCCCCGCGGCCACCCGGAAGACGTGGTCCACGGCGGCGGCGTCGTAGTGCACGTAGAGGTGCGGGGCGAGCGCCGCCGGCTGGCAGCCGGCCTGGTCGGCCAGGACCGCGCAGATGTCACCGAGTCCGCCGTGGAACCCGGACACGGCGGCGTAGACCTCCACCCGGTTGCAGGTGGAGACCAGGACGGCCTCGGCGACGTACGGCTGGGCGATCAGGCGGTCCAGCGTGCGGGTGAGGTCGGCGGGCGGGACGGCCAGCTGTTCCAGGGTGGCGACCGGGGCGGTGCGGTAGGACGCGCCGACGACGAGCAGTTTCACGTGCCGATCGCCTCCTGGGTGTCGGTTGCCGCGAGCCCGCCGGGCAGGGCGGTGAGGGCGGACCCGCCGGCGGCGGGGAGCGCGGTCAGCGATGCCTTGCGGTGCTCGTGGAAGGACAGGATCTGCAGCTCGATGGCGAGGTCGACCTTGCGCAGGTCGACCCCGTCCGGAACCGAGAGTACGCACGGCGCGAAGTTGAGGATGCTCGTCACGCCGACGGCGACCAACTGGTCGGCGACCGCCTGGGCCGCCGGGGCGGGGGTGGCGATGACGCCGATCGAGATCGACTCCTCGGCGACGATCTGGGGCAGCTCGTCGACGTGCCGTACGACCAGGCCGTTGATCTCTTCGCCGACGCGGGACCGGTCGGCGTCGAGCAGCGCGGCGATGCGGAACCCGCGGTTGGCGAAGCCGTCGTAGCCGGCCAGGGCGTGACCGAGATTACCCACGCCGACGAGCGCGACGGTCCGGCACTGGGTGAGCCCGAGCACCGAGGAGATCTGGTCGACCAGCAGCGCGACGTCGTAGCCGACGCCCCGGGTGCCGTACGAGCCGAGGTGGGACAGGTCCTTGCGGAGCTTCGCGGAGTTGACGCCGGCGGCGTTGGCGAGGGCCTCGCTGGACACCGTCTCGTGCCCGGCGTCGGCGAGCACGTGCAGCGCACGCAGGTATTCCGGGAGCCGCGACACGGTCGCCTCGGGCAGGTCCGGAAGCGCCGGTACGGCACCGGTGCGACCGGGCGCGCCTGGTTGACGGTGCTGGCTCATGAGACTCCGTGCGGTGCGATCCTCGACCAGCGACGGAGGCCGGTCGTTTGGGGACTCCCGCTGGCGACCGAGATTGCCGGCTGTGCTAGCAGGGCGCGTCGGAACTACAGAGTAGGTGTTTGTGAAGGGGTGCACAAATCGCGATCTTGAAAGCTCGCGACGCGCCTTCACCTGCCCCTCCATTCCCGCAAGATCGATCAACCGCGTCTCTCGGCGGCGCCTGGCGATTATTGCTCAATCCAGACTTCCCTGACCAATCGCGCGGGGGCCGTAGCGCTCCGTGACCGGCGCGGCGAGGCGAGTCTCACGTTTTCAGTAGGGAGAACCCCACCCCCGAAAGGCCAGCGTG